>CAJWWA010000088.1 GCA_913048495.1 uncultured Halieaceae bacterium | reverse complement strand
AAGCCCCAGTCGGCAAGGGCAGGCGATCCTTGGCGGGATCCAAGCAGATTTGGCACACATGACGGGCCAGCGCCACGCTCGGAGGAGCGCCGCCCTTGCCTGCGCAGCAGACACGTGAGCAACGCGCGCGCTCGCGCTTGAGGTTCGCGCCGCGGGCCACGCCGACGCCCTTGTCGAGGTCCAGGGTCATCTGCCGGCTGCGCAGGTACCAGTCCCGGTCGCCGGGCGCGCAGTAGGTCAGCGCGCCGTCCTCCACGCGGATCAGCGCCTCGGCATCCCGGGAGAGGAGCCGCGCCTCGCCGCGCATGTGCTTCTCGTGGAGCACGAAGACGCCGTCCTCGAGCTGGGCCTCGCCGGTGCGCGAGTAGAACTCCCCGCGGCTGCCGCGCAGCAGCAGGCCCGGCTCGCGCAGCACGATGTTGCCCTCGACGTTACCGGTCTCGCTGATCCTGTCGTAGTCCGCCCGGTCGCTGGCGAGGTCCCGGTAGCCCTGGGTGACCTCCACCCCGCCCTCCAGCCGCAGCTGGTTGCCGCGCAGCTCGCTGCGCGCGGCGGTGGCCTCGATGTCGGCCTGCTCCGGGTTCTTGCCCCCGGCGAGGTCCGCCTTGGGGTCGATGTAGCGCCCGCGGCAGAGCTGGCAGCTGCGGTCCCGGAGCGCCGGCGGCACGTCCTCGATCGGGACCCAGTCCAGTCCGGCGCCGGGCTCGACGACCTCGACCTCGAGGCGCTCCTCCTCGCAGTCACCGCTGGCCGCGCAGCGCTCCCCGTTGCTATCCTGCGCTCGCCCCGGCAGCGCTTGCGCGAGTAGCAGTGCGGCAACCGCCGCGCGCAGGAGCGTGTGCTTCGCTGGGGCCGGGATCATGGGGTGTCGGGTATGGGCCTTTGAGCGATGGAAGAAGAAGGGGGACTTGCCTGCCGGGGATGATAAAGCATCGCCTGCCGCTTGTCCGTTCCCGCCGTGGGGTCTTTGCCCGGGCACAGCGCCCGTGAGCGGCGCCCCGGCGGGCCTGCTGCCCTGGTGCCTGGAACAGCTCCCGGCCGCCCCCGGGGCGGCGCTCGCGCCCCTCGCGGGCGATGCCAGCTTCCGCCGCTACTTCCGGCTCTCCTGGGACGGCGGCACCGCCGTCGCCTGCGTGGCGCCCCCTGCCACCGAGAAGAACGCCGAGTTCCTCGCCGTGCGCGAGCAGTTCGCCGATGCCGGGGTGCGCGTGCCCGACTTGCTCGGGGCGGACCTTGAGCGTGGCTATCTCCTGCTCGAGGATCTGGGCGATGCGCTGCTGCTCCCGGCGCTCGATCGCGACAGCGTCGACGGCTGGTACCGGCAGGCCATGGGCCTGCTCCTCGCCCTGGCCACGGCGCCCTGCGGCGACCTGCCGCCCTACGACGATGCCGCGCTCCAGGCCGAGCTGGACCTCTTTCCGCAATGGTTCTGTGAGCAGCTCCTCGGGCTGCCGTTCGATGCGGCCGCGTCCCGGTGCTTCGATGACCTCTGCGGCCGCCTCCTGGCCGCCGCCGCGTCCCAGCCCCGGGTGCCCGTGCACCGCGACTACCACAGCCGCAACCTGCTGATCACCGGCGGCGGTCTCGCCACCATCGACTTCCAGGATGCGCTCTGCGGCCCGGTGACCTACGACCTCGTCTCCCTGCTCCGGGACTGCTACTGCCGCTGGCCCGATGACGACGTCTACCGCTGGGCGCGGGTGTTCCACGGCGAGCTGGCCGCTCGCGGCCTCGCGGGCCTGCCGGATGCCGGGAGCTTCCTGGTCGCCTTCGACCTCATGGGCCTGCAGCGGCACCTGAAGGTGCTCGGCATCTTCGCCCGGCTCTGGCTGCGCGACGGCAAGGACGGCTACCTCGCCGACCTGCCGCGGGTCTACGGCTACGTGCGCGACGTGCTCGCGGCACACCCCGGCGAGCCCGCGCTCGCCGCCTTCGCGGCCTGGCTCGATGCGGCGGTCGCGCCCCGGCTGCCGGCGCAGCCCTGGTGGCAGGCGCCGTGAGGGCCATGGTCCTCGCCGCCGGGCGCGGCGAGCGCATGCGCCCGCTGACCCTCGAGACGCCCAAGCCCCTGCTCGCCGTGGGCGGCAAAGCGCTGCTCGAATATCACCTCGAGCGCCTCGCGGCGGGCGGCGTGGTGGAGGTCGTGATCAACGTCTCCTGGCTCGGCGACCAGATCGAGGCCTTCTGTGGCGACGGCAGCGCCTGGGGCCTGTCGATCCGCTATTCCCGGGAGCCTGCGCCGCTGGAGACCGCCGGGGGCATCGTGCAGGCCCTGCCGCTCCTCGGCGACGCGCCGTTCCTGGTGGTGAACGGCGACGTGTTCATGGACTACGACGTGCCGGCGCTGGCCGCGCGGGCGGCGGCCCTGGTCCCCGCCGGCGCCCACCTGCTGCTGGCGGCGAACCCGCCCCATCACCCGGGCGGCGACTTCGCCCTGCGCGCCGGGCGGGTCGCCGAGCCCGCAAGCGGTGAGGCCACGCTGACCTTCACCGGCACCGCGCTCTACCACCCGGCCTTCTTTGCGGGCCTGGCGCCGGGGTCCCGGCCCCTGCGGCCGCTCTTCGAGGCGGCCATGGCGGCGGGGCGCCTCAGCGGTGAGCGCCACGAGGGGCGCTGGGTCGACGTGGGTACCCCTGAACGGCTGGCGGCGCTGGATGCGGCGCTCGCCGCGGAGGGTGTGCCCGGCGGCGCAAAACGCTAGAATCCGCGTCCTGACCCGCTGGAGAGTCCCATGCCCGATTACCTGATCGCGCCGTCCATCCTGTCGGCGAATTTCGCCCGCCTCGGGGAAGAGGTGGACAGCGTGCTCGCCGCCGGCGCGGACGTGGTTCACTTCGACGTCATGGACAACCACTACGTGCCCAACCTCACCATCGGGCCCATGGTGTGCAAGGCGCTCAGGGACCACGGGGTCACCGCGCCCATCGACGTGCACCTGATGGTCAGCCCCGTGGACCGGCTCGTCGGTGACTTTGCCGAGGCCGGCGCCAGCTGGATCACCTTCCACCCGGACGCCGTTACCCACGTCGACCGCACGCTGCAGCTGATCCGCGACGCCGGCTGCAAGGCCGGCCTCGTCTTTAATCCGCACCTCGGCCTCGACGCCCTCGACTACGTGATGGACAAGGTGGACGTGGTGCTGCTCATGTCGGTGAACCCGGGCTTCGGCGGCCAGTCCTTTATCCCGGCGACCCTCGACAAGCTGCGCGAGGCGCGCCGCCGCATCGACGCCTCGGGCCGCGACATCCGCCTCGAGATCGACGGCGGCGTGGGCCCGAAAAACATCGCTGAGATCGCCGCGGCCGGCGCCGACACCTTCGTCGCCGGCTCGGCGATTTTCAACCAGCCCGACTACGCCGCGGTGATCGGCGACATGCGCGCGGCGCTCGCCGCCCCGGCTTGATGACCCCGGCGGCTTTTCGGGCACTGGCGGCCGAGGGCTACAACCGTATCCCGGTCAGCCTGGAAGTGCTGGCGGACCAGGAAACGCCGGTCAGCACCTACCGCAAGCTCGCGAACGGGCCCTACTCCTACCTGTTCGAGTCCGTGCAGGGCGGCGAGAAGTGGGGCCGCTACTCGATCATCGGCCTGCCCTGCCGCACGCTGGTCAAGGTCTATGGCCAGCTGGTGGAGACCTGGGAGGGCGGTGAACTCACGGCCAGCGAGACGGTGGCGGACCCACTGGCCTGGGTCGAGGCCTTTCAGGCGCGCTACCGGGCCGCCCCGGCCGACGACCTGCCCGTCTTTCACGGCGGCCTGGTCGGTTACTTCGGCTACGACACGGTGCGCTACGTCGAGGAGCGGCTGGCCGAAAGCTGCCCGGAAGACGGGCTGGGCACGCCGGATATCCTGCTCATGGTCTCCGACGAGGTGCTGGTCTTCGACAACCTCGCCGGCACGCTCAAGCTCATCGTCAACGTCGACCCGGCCAGCGACGACGCTCTGGCCGCCGGCGAGGCGCGGCTGGCGGCGCTCGCCCGGCAGCTGCGCGAACCCATCGCCCCGCTGCCGGAGGTGGACCTCGCCGCCCGCGCGTCGACCGCCCTCGAGGACAGCGCGCGCACGAGCATGGACCAGGCGACCTACGAGGCTGCGGTGGCGCGCGTGCGCGAGTACGTGCTCGCCGGTGACGTCATGCAGGTGGTGCCGGCGCGGCGCATCAGCGTGCCCTTCGCGGCGCCGCCGCTGAACCTGTACCGGGCGCTGCGCAACCTGAACCCGTCGCCCTACCTCTACTTCCTCGACCTCGAGGACTTCCAGATCGTGGGCTCGTCGCCGGAGATCCTCGCCCGCCTCGAGGGCGGGATGGTCACCGTGCGCCCGATCGCCGGTACCCGCCACCGCGGCCGGGACGACGCCGAGGACGCGGCGCTCGCCGAGGAGCTGCTCGCGGACCCGAAGGAGATCGCCGAGCACCTCATGCTCATCGACCTCGGCCGTAACGACGTCGGCCGGATCGCCGAGACCGGCAGCGTCGAGCTCACCGACAAGATGGTCATCGAGCGCTACTCGCACGTGATGCACATCGTCTCCAACGTCACCGGCCGCCTGGCCGGCCGGCGCAGCGCGGTGGACGTGCTGCGCGCGACGCTCCCCGCCGGCACCCTGAGCGGCGCGCCGAAGATCCGCGCCATGGAGATTATCGACGAGCTGGAGCCGGTCAAGCGCGGCGTTTACGGCGGCGCCGTGGGCTATCTTTCCTGGGGCGGCGATATGGACACGGCCATCGCCATCCGCACTGCCGTGATCAAGGACGGTGAGCTGCACGTGCAGGCCGGCGCCGGCATCGTCGCCGACTCCGTGCCCGCCCTGGAGTGGCAGGAGACGGTGAACAAGGCCCGCGCCGTGCTCCGGGCCGCGGCCATGGCCGGTGGCGGGGAGGGCTCGCCGTGATCCTGATGATCGACAACTACGACTCCTTCACCTTCAACGTGGTGCAGTACCTCGGCGAGCTCGGTGCCGAGGTGGTCGTGCGCCGCAATGACGAGATCGACATCGCCGGGGTCGAGGCGCTGGCGCCGGAGCGCATCGTGCTCTCCCCGGGCCCCTGCACGCCGAACGAGGCCGGGATTTCCATGGCGCTGGTGGAGGCCTTCGCCGGCCGCGTGCCGCTCCTCGGCATCTGCCTGGGCCACCAGTGCATCGGCCAGGTCTTCGGCGGCGAGGTGGTGCGCGCGCGGCAGGTGATGCACGGCAAGACCTCGCCGATCCACCACCGCGGCGAGGGGGTCTTCCGCAACCTGCCGTCCCCGTACACGGCGACCCGCTACCACAGCCTGGTGGTCGCCCGGGGCAGCCTGCCGGACTGCCTCGAGATCACGGCCTGGACGGAGACCGAAGAGGGCGCCATGGACGAGATCATGGGCCTCCGGCACCGGGCGCTGGCGGTGGAGGGCGTGCAGTTCCACCCCGAATCCATCCTTACGGAACACGGCCACGCCTTGCTCGAGAACTTTCTGCGCGCCGGCGGGAGAGACGCAGCATGAGCCTCAAGGATGCACTGGCGGTACTCGCCGAGGGCCGCGACCTGGACGGGCACGCGATGGCCGAGGTCATTCGCACGGTAATGACCGGCGGCGCCACGGACGCGCAGATCGGCGCGCTGCTCCTCGGCCTGCGCGCCAAGGGCGAGACCATCGAGGAGATCGCCGCGGCGGCGCGGGTGATGCGCGAGCTGGCCACGCCGGTGACGGTACCCGGCAACTTCGACCTCGTCGACCTCGTCGGCACCGGTGGCGACGGCGCCAACCTGTTCAACGTGTCCACCGCCGCGACCTTCGTCGCCGCGGCGGGCGGCGCCCGGGTGGCGAAGCACGGCAACCGCTCGGTTTCCAGCACCAGCGGCAGCTCCGATGTCCTGGAAACGCTGGGCGTACCGCTCGACCTGACGCCGGAGCAAATCGCCCGCGCGATCGCCGAGGTCGGCGTCGGCTTCATGTTCGCGCCGGCGCACCACAGCGCCATGCGCCACGCCATCGGTCCGCGCCGGGAGCTGGGCATGCGCACCCTGTTCAACGTCCTCGGCCCGCTGACCAACCCCGCCGGCGTGCGCCGGCAGGTGCTCGGCGTGTTCGACGGCGCGCTCTGCGAGCCGCTGGCGAAGGCCCTCGGCGAGCTCGGCAGCGAGCATGCGCTGGTCGTGCACGGCGAGGATGGGCTGGACGAGCTCTCCCTCGCCGCGCCCACACAGGTGGCCGAGCTTCGCGATGGCGCGGTGCGCTGCTACACGGTGACGCCGGAGGAACTCGGCATCGAGCGCCGGCCCGTCGACGGCCTCACGGTGGGCAGCGCCGACGCCTCCGCGCGGCTGATCCGCGCGGCGCTCGCCGGTGACAACGAGGACGCTGCCGCCCTGATCGCGTTGAACGCCGGCGCCACGCTCTACGTGGCCGGCATCGCGGGTTCCCTGGCCGACGGCGTGCGCCTGGCCGAGGACCTCATCGCCACGGGCCAGGCGGCGGAGAAGCTGAAAGCCTTCATCGACTTCACCCGGCTCATGGCCGAGGAGGGCGCATGAGCGACGACGGCCTGCCCACGGTGCTGAAGCGCATCCTCGCCCGCAAGGCCGAGGAGGTGGCCGAGCGGCGCGCCCGGCGCCCGCTGGCGGCGGTGGCGGAGGACGCCCGGGCGCAGCCGCCGGCGCGGGGCTTTGCCGCCGCGGTGGCAGGCGCCGCGGCGGGTCCGGGCAGCGCGGTGATCGCCGAGGTTAAGAAGGCTTCGCCGAGCAAGGGCGTAATCCGCGAGCACTTCGACCCGGCGGCCATCGCCGCCAGCTACGAGGCCGGCGGCGCCACCTGCCTGTCGGTGCTTACCGACGTGGACTTCTTCCAGGGCGCCGACGCCTACCTGCAGGCGGCCCGTGCCGCCTGTGCGCTGCCCGTACTGCGCAAGGACTTCACCATCGACCCCTACCAGGTGGTCGAGGCCCGCGCCCTCGGCGCCGACGCCGTGCTGCTCATCGTCGCGGCGCTCGGCGACGCGCAGCTGGCGGAGCTGGCGGCCTGCGCCGCCGAGGTAGGCTGCGACGCGCTGGTGGAGGTGCACGACCGCGCGGAGCTCGAACGCGCGCTCGCGGTGCCGTCGCCGCTCATCGGCATCAACAACCGCAACCTGCACGATTTCTCCTGCACCCTCGCTACGACCTTCGACCTGCTGCCGTTCGTCCCCGAGGGCCGCACGGTCATCACCGAGAGCGCCATCCACAGCCCGGAAGACGTGGCGCGCATGCGCGCCGGCGGCGTCAATGCGTTCCTGGTGGGCGAGGCGTTCATGCGCGCCGAGGAGCCCGGCGAAAAACTGCGCGAACTCTTCCGCTGAATTGCCTGCGTTACGGGACTGGCCCCCGCGGGGGGGGCTTCCCCCGGTCCGCGCTGTCAGCGCGTGCCGAACACCACGATGGTCTTGCCGGAGACGGAGATCAGCCCGCTTTCCGCCAGGGTCTTGAGCACGCGCCCGGCCATCTCTCGCGAGCAGCCGGCGATCTTGCCGAGCTCCTGGCGGGTGATGCGGATCTGCATGCCGTCCGGGTGGGTCATGGCGTCCGGCTGGTGGGCGAGGTCCAGCAGCGTGTGCGCGATGCGGCCGGAGACATCCACGAAGGCGAGGTCGCGCAGCTTTAGGGTGGTCCGGCGCAGCCGGGTGGCCAGCTGCTGGGCGATACCGAAGAGAATTTCCGGGTAGTTGTCGCGGATCTGCCGGTAGCGGTCGTAGCTGATCTCGGCCACCGTGCAGGCCGTGCGCGCCTCCACGAAGGCGCTGCGCTCCGGGTCGTCCTGCTCGAAGAGCCCCATCTCGCCGAAGAACTCCCCCGGGTTCAGGTAGCTCACGACCATCTTGTGGCCCTCGTCCTCCTCGTCCTGCACGATCACCGAGACGGAGCCGTCGAGGATGAGGAAGAGGCTCCGGCTCGCCTCGCCGGCGGCGAGAATCACCGTCTTTGCCGGGTACTGCTTCTGCTCGAAGTAGCGGAGAAAGTTCTCGACGCTGGGGAGACTTTGCTTGACCTGCGGCCTGACCACGGCTGCCCCTTCTTGTTCTGATCCCGACGCAAGAATACTGCATCGCGGCCGCCGTTAAAATCCGGTTATGCTGCGCGCTTTGAGAAACCGACAGGCGGAAGGAAGCGATTCCATGGAAGCAACAGTGAAATGGCTCGACGGCGCCCTGTTCGTCGGCGAGTCCGGCAGCGGCCACGCGGTGGTCATGGACGGCCCGGAAGACCTCGGCGGCCGCAACCACGGCCCGCGGCCGATGGAGATGCTGCTCCTCGGCACCGGCGGCTGCTCGATCTACGACGTACTCGCGATGCTGAAGAAGTCGCGCCAGGCGGTGTCCGACTGCCGGGTAGAGATCAGCGCCGAGCGCGCCGACGCCGTGCCCGCGGTGTTCACGCGCATCGCGCTGCACTTCGTGGTCACCGGCCGCGAGCTCAAGGAGAGCCACGTGCGCCGGGCGGTGGAGCTGTCAGCGGAGAAGTACTGCTCGGCCTCGATCATGCTCGGGGCGGCGGGCGTGGACATCAGCCACAGCTTCGAGATCGTCGAGGAGGAGGACGCCGCCTGAGCGGTCCTCAGACCCAGTAGCTGCTCCGGGTCATGGCCCTGGAGACGGCGGTCATGGCCTGCTTCACGGGCCGGGGAAACTCGGTGCCGCCGGCATCCAGGGCGTTCTGCCCGTGCCGCTCTTCGTCCTCGAGCATTTGCTGCAGGATGAGCCGCGACTTGCGGTCGTCGTCCGGCAGGTCCTTGAGGTGGTCCTTCAGGTGGCGGCAGACGCGCTCTTCCGTCGCGGCCACGAAACCCAGGCTGACCTTGTCGCCGATGGCGCCGGCGACCGCGCCGAGGGCGAAAGAGAGGCCGTACCAGGCCGGGTTCAGGACGCTGGGGTGGCTGTCCAGCTCGCGCAGCCGCTCGGCGCACCAGACCAGGTGGTCCACTTCCTCGGCGGCCGCTTCCTGCATCTCTTGACGCACCGTGGGCAGGCGCGCGGTCAGCGCCTGGCCCTGGTAGAGCGCCTGGGCGCAGACCTCGCCGGTGTGGTTCACACGCATGAGGCCGGCCACGTGTTTGCGCTCGGTCTCGGTCAGCGGGGCCTCGCTGTGCCCGGCGGCGGGCGACTCCCGGCCGGCGGTATTGCCGCGGTTGGCGAGGGTGCGCATGACCGTGTCGGTCTCGCTGATGAGACGGTCGATGAGGCTCAGGCGGCGCTGGCGACGCGGGCTGGTAGCGGTGCCGGATGCGGTGCTGGACATGGCGCTGGGCAGGGTCACGATGTCTTTCAACTATAGCGCTCGATGGCGCGCCAGCCAATGTCGCTGCGGCGGGTGAGACCGTCGAAGCGGATGTGTTCCGCGGCGGCATAGGCCGCATCCCTCGCCGCCTTCACGTCGTCGCCGAGGGCGGTGACGCAGAGCACCCGCCCGCCGGCCGTGACCAGCTGTCCGCCTTCATCGGCGGTACCGGCGTGGAAGACTTTCACCGCGTCGCCGAAGGCCTCGTCGGCGCCGCTGATCAGCGCGCCCTTGTCGTAGCTTCCCGGGTAGCCGCCGGCGGCGAGGACCACGCCGAGGGCCGGCCTCGGGTCCCAGTCCGCGCTGGCGCCGGCCAGCTCGCCGTCGAGGGCGCGCTCGCAGAGCTCCACCAGGTCCGAGCGCAGGCGCAGCAGGATGGGCTGTGTCTCCGGGTCGCCGAAGCGGCAGTTGAACTCGATGACCTTCGGGTCGCCGGCGGGGGTGATCATCAGGCCGGCGTAGAGGAAGCCGGTGTAGGGCCGGCCGTCCTCGGCCATGCCGCGCACCGTGGGCATGATGATCTCGTCCATGATGCGCTGGTGCAGGGCTTCGTCCACCACCGGCGCCGGCGAATAGGCGCCCATGCCGCCCGTGTTCGGCCCCGTGTCGCCGTCGCCGATGCGCTTGTGATCCTGGCTCGTCGCCATGGGCAGGGCGCTGCGGCCGTCGGCGATGACGATGAAGCTCGCCTCCTCGCCGTCGAGGAACTCCTCGATCACCACCCGCGCGCCGGCGTCGCCGAAGCGGTTGCCCTCGAGCATGTCGCGCACCGCGGCCTCGGCCTCCTCGAGGCTCTCGGCGACCACGACGCCCTTGCCCGCGGCGAGGCCGTCGGCCTTGACGACGATCGGCGCGCCCTGCTCGCGCAGGTAGGCCAGCGCCGGCTCCAGCTCGCTGAAGGTGGCGTAGGCCGCGGTGGGGATATGGTGGCGGGCGAGAAAATCCTTGCTGAAGGCCTTGGAGCCCTCGAGCTGCGCCGCCGCCTCGCTCGGGCCGAAGCAGCGCAGGCCCCGGTCCTGGAACTCGTCGACGATGCCGGCGACCAGCGGCGCCTCCGGGCCGACGATGGTCAGCTCCACGCCGCCGAGGCCCGAGGCGAAGTCCGCCAGGCTGTAGAAGTCCATGGGGTCCATGTCGAGGTTGGTCACGCCCGGCTCCCGGGCCGTGCCCGCGTTGCCCGGGCAGACGAAGACCGTATCGACCTGCGGCGACTGGGCCGCTTTCCAGGCGAGGGCGTGTTCACGCCCGCCGCCGCCGATGATGAGTACGTTCACAGCTGTTCTCCTCAGTGGCGGAAGTGGCGCATGCCGGTGAAGACCATGGCCATGCCGGCCTCGTCGGCGGCGGCGATGACCTCGTCATCGCGGATGGAGCCGCCGGGCTGGATCACCGCGGCGATGCCCACGGCCGCGGCGTTGTCGATGCCGTCACGGAAGGGGAAGAAGGCGTCGGAGGCCATCACCGCGCCCTTGACCTCAAGCCCCGCGTGCTCTGCCTTGATTGCGGCAATGCGTGCAGAGTTCACCCGCGACATTTGGCCGGCGCCCACGCCGATCGTGCGCTGGTTGGCGGCATAAATGATGGCGTTGCTTTTCACGAACTTGGCCACTTTCCAGGCGAACAATAAATCGTCCCACTCAGCGTCCGTGGGTGCGCGCTTGGTGGCCACCGTGAGCTCGTCACGCGACACCATGCCGTCATCGCGGTCCTGAACCAGCAGCCCGCCATTGACCCGTTTGAAGTCTCTGGCAGAGGCGGGGGCAGCCCAGGGGCCGGTGCGCAGTAACCGCACGTTTTCCTTCGCGGCAACGGCAGCGATGGCGTCGTCGGATATTTCGGGTGCAATGATGACTTCAACAAACTGACGGTCAACGATGGCTTGTGCCGTTTTTGCA
>CAJWWA010000087.1 GCA_913048495.1 uncultured Halieaceae bacterium | reverse complement strand
GGCCAGCCAGGCCACGGCGGCGGCGGCGAGCAGCGGCCCGCCGGGCAGGGCCAGGCGCGCAGGGCTGATCACGGGTCCGTCCCGCGAACGGGGAAGATTGCTGCTGTCGTCATGCCGCCCGCTTCCGTGGAAACCGGGCCATGCTGGCCCAGCGGGGGTGGCAAGTAAAGGTCGCCGCCGCTTGGAGTGCGGGGCGACAGGCGGGTAGACTCGGGACATGCCCGCGCCGCTCCCGGAAGAGCTGGTCGACGCCTTCGGCCGGCACATTCGCTACCTCCGCCTGTCCGTCACGGACCGCTGCGATTTTCGCTGCGTCTACTGCATGGCGGAGGAGATGACCTTCCTGCCGCGGCGGGAGGTGCTAAGCCTCGAGGAACTGGAGCGCGTCGCCACGGCCTTCGTCGACCTCGGCGTGCGCAAGCTCCGCCTCACCGGCGGCGAGCCCCTGGTGCGCCGCGGTATCGTCGACCTCGCGCGTCGCCTGGGCCGGCTGCCGGGCCTGGACGAGCTCGTGCTTACCACCAACGGCTCCCGGCTGGCCGAGCTCGCAGCTCCGCTGCGCGACGCCGGCGTGCGCCGGCTGAACATCAGCATCGACAGCCTGCAGCCGGACCGCTTTCGCGCGCTCACGCGCACCGGCGACCTGGGCCGGGTGCTGGCCGGCATCGAGGCGGCGCGCGCCGCGGGCTTCGACCGCATCCGCCTCAATACCGTCGTGCTGCGCGGGCGCAACGACGACGAGGTGATCGACCTGGTGACCTTCGCCCGCGACCGCGGCCTCGATATCGCCTTCATCGAGGAGATGCCTCTCGGGCACATCGACGAGCACAGCCGGGCCGAGGCCTTCATCAGCAGCGCCGACCTGCGCGAGCGCCTGGCCGACCACTTCCGCCTCGAGGCCCTCGGCGACCCGACCGGTGCCGCCGGCCCGGCGCGGCGCTTCCGGATCGCGGGCAGCGACAGCCGGATCGGCTTTATCTCGCCGCACAGCAACAACTTCTGCCACCTGTGCAACCGCGTCCGCGTCACCGTGGAAGGGCGCCTGCTGCTCTGCCTGGGCAACGAGCACTCGCTCGACCTGCGCGAGCTCCTGCGTCGACCGCAGGGCGACCCACTGGCCCTGCATCGCGCCATCGCCGGCGCGATGGCGCGCAAGCCCGAACGCCATCACTTCAGCCACGAGGGCGAGCCGGAAATCGTCCGCTTCATGAGCACGACCGGCGGCTGACCCCCACGAGGAGATTCCGTGCACATCCCCGAATTCAGCGAGCTCGCGTCCGTCGGCGACATCGAGGACGGCTTCGACGGCCTTGGCTATATCTGCAGCGAGAAGATCGCCACGGCGGTGTTTCTCGCCGCCCGCCTCGGCAAGCCGGTGCTCGTCGAAGGACCGCCGGGGGTGGGCAAGACCGAGCTGGCGAAGACCGCGGCGGCGCTCCTCTCCCTGCCCCTGGTGCGGCTGCAGTGCTACGAGGGCCTGGACGAGGCAAAGGCGCTCTACGAATGGAAGTACGGCAAGCAGCTGCTGTACACACAGGTATTGAAGGAGCAGCTGGGCGACCTGCTCCAGGGCGCCCGGGGCCTCGCGGAGTCGGTGCAGCGGCTGCACGAGTTCGGCGACATCTTCTACTCCGAGGATTTCCTCGAGCCACGACCGCTGCTCACCGCCATGCGCCAGGAGCGCGGTGCCGTGCTCCTCATCGATGAGATCGACAAGGCCGACCACGAGTTCGAATCGCTGTTGCTCGAGACGCTCTCCGACTACCAGGTCTCGATCCCGGAGATCGGCACGGTCCGCGCCCGCACCCGGCCCCTCGTTTTCCTCACCAGCAACAACACCCGGGAAATCTCGGACGCCCTCAAGCGGCGCTGCCTGCACCTCTACATCCCCTTCCCGTCCCGGGCGCTGGAAGAGCGCATCGTGCAGAGCCGGGTGCCGGAAGTGACAGCCGCACTGCGCGAGCAGCTCGTCGCCTTCGTCCACTCGCTCCGGGAGCTGGACCTGCGCAAGACACCGGCCATCTCCGAAACCATAGACTGGGCCCGCAGCCTGGTCCTGCTGCACGTCGACGAACTGGGTGAGGATGTGGCCCGCAGCACCCTCAACATCCTGCTCAAGTTCGAGCAGGACATCGAGACCGCCGAGGCGGCCCTCCCGGAGCTGCTGCGCGCGGGGGCCTGAGCCGCGATGGACAGCTCGCTGGTCGGCTTCGTGCGCATCCTGCGCAGCCACGACCTGCGCGTGTCGCCGGCGGAGACGCTCGACGCCCTGGCCGCCGCGGAGGCACTGGGTTACGGCGACCGCGGGCGGCTGCGCATCGGCCTTGCCGCGGCGCTCGCCAAGAGCCGCCGCGAGGAGGAGATCTTCGGCGTTCTCTTCGATCGCTACTTCGATCACAGCGCCGGCGATTTCGCCACCGCCGGCACGCTCGCCGACGACGACGGTCCCGACAGCAGCACGCCGCCGGCAGCCACCGAGGCCGCCGGCGACGGTCAGGGCGGCGGTGGCAGTGGCGAAAGCGGCGACCCGGTACTCGACCGCGCGGCCGCCGGCAGCGAGCGCGTGCGCGATCTCCTCGCCTCGCCGCTCATGCAGGCCCTGCTGGGCGGCCAGCGCGGCGAGCTCAGCGCCCGGCTCCGGCGCGCCGGCAGGGACGCCGGCATCGCCGACATCCGCCTGTTCACGCAGAAGGGGCAGTACACCCGGCGGATTCTCGCCGCCATGGGCGAGGACCAGCTCCGCGGCGCAATCATCGACCTCGAGCGCCGCGGAGACCCCGCCCTCGACCGGCTGCGCAGCTACCGCGACCTGCTACGGGAACAGGTCCGCGATTACGTGGATGCCCAGTACTTGCTGCACGCGGAGGGGCACAACCGGCAGTTCATGGACGACGTGCTGGCAAAGACACGGCTGTCGAACATCGAGCAGCACTACACGGCGCGCGTGCGCGAACTCGTGCAGCGCATGGCGCGCAAGCTCGCCAGCCGCCACAGCCCGAGGCCGAGGCCGCGACGCCGGGGGCGCCTCGACATGGCGCGTACGCTGCGCGCCGGCATCCCGCACGACGGCGTGCTCATGCAGACGCACTGGCGCCAGCGGCGGCGTGACCGTGCCCAGGTGCTCGCCCTCTGCGACGTCAGCGGCTCCGTGGCGGCCTACGCCAAGTTCCTGCTGATCTTTCTCTACAGCCTGCAGGACGTGCTGCCGAGGATGCGCAGCTTCGCCTTCTCCAGCCACCTCGGCGAAGTCAGCGGACTGTTCGAGGAAGAGCCGATCGAGCGCGCGGTGGAACTGGTGAACTGGCGCTACGGCGGCGCGACCGACTACGGCGCCAGCCTGCGGGACTTTTCCCGCCTGGCCCTCAATGACATAAACCGGCATACATCGGTTATCATCCTCGGCGACGCGCGCAATAACCGGGGCGATCCGGAGCTTCCGATCATGCAGAGTATCTACCAGCGCAGTAAACAGGTGATCTGGCTGAACCCGGAGTCGCGGCGCGCCTGGGGGACCGGTGATTCCGAGATGCACCGCTACCTGAGCACCTGCCATCTCGCGGCCGAATGCCACAACCTGCGCCAGCTGGAAAAGGTGGTCGACCAGCTGCTGCGCAGCGTCCACTGATGCCCCACGGCTCGTCGCGATGACGCTGCCCAACGAACACCTGCCGCTCCCCTGCTCTCTCCGGGACCTGGTCAATAGCAATTTCCCGCACGAAGAACCGGGGGCCGACGCCACGGTGCTCGATACGGATGCCCTGGCCGCCCGGGTCAGGGCCGCCTGCGAGGAGGGCGAGACGCCACTGAAGGTGCTGCGCCGCCAGGGCAACGAGAGCGATGGCGGGCTGCCCGCCGCCGCCGATGCGTCGACGATCGAGTGGGTGACCCTCGCCTTCGAGGGTTGGGAGCGGGATTACCCCCTGGAAGGGAGCATGCGCGAAGCCTTGCGCAGGCTGCTGCCCCTGGCCGCGGCCGTGGCGCTGCGTGATGAGCACTTCTTCCAGCCCGGCGAGCACCCGCTGCACCGGCTCCTCGACCAGCTCCAGGCGAGTGCCACCGGCTGGCAGGAACGTCTCGATCGCGCCGGACAGATGCTCGAGCAGCGCGTACAGCGCGGGGTCGAACAGGCGCTCAAGTGGCTCGAGGACCCGGAAACGGACTTCGCCGCGGTCGCCGAGGAACTGGCCGCCGCGACCGAGCGCGACGAGGAGCGTGCCGCGCGCATGGTGCGCCGCCTCGAGGAGACAGAAGAAGCGGCAGCGCGGATGCGCCTGGCGCGGCGCGAGGCCGGGCGCCTCCTGAACCAGGGCCTTGCCAGCTACCCGCTGCCCGCGGCGATCGCGGAGTTCATCAAGGGCGCCTGGTACGACAGCCTCCAGCTCGTCGCGCTGCGCCACGGTACCAGCTCCTCGGAGTGGCGCGAGGCGGGGCGCATTACCGACCAGCTGATGGCGTCCGTGCAACCGGCGGAGGGCAACACGGCCGACCGCAGCAGCGAAGCGCTGCGCAAGCTGTCCGCGGACCTGCGCCAGTGGCTGCTCAGCCTCGAACACGACAGCGCCGCCGCGGACGACGCCATCGGCCTCGTCGAGTACGTCCACCTGCGCATGAGCCATGGCCAGGACCTGGGCCTTGCCACCGCCCGGCCCATCGACATCCCGGGCGAGAAGAACGACGACGAGGACGGGGCGGAGGAGACCCGGGCGCTGGAAACCGGTCAGTGGTTCCTGCTCCGGGACGAGGAGGGGGACCTGCGCGCCCGCCTCAGCCTGCAGCTGGAGGAAGGACACCACCTCCTGTTTACCAACGCGGTCGGCCTCAAGGCCATGGATCTCGGCCGAAGCCAGTTTATCGATGACCTGCGCTCCGGCGCGGCCCGCCACCTCGCGACCGCCGATACCTTCAGCCTTTCCCTGGCGCACGCTGCGGGCATAAACGACGAACACAAGCTGCGCGCCCTGGTCGATCCCAACTACGTGCCGCCGGCGGAGACGGAAGCGGCACCCGGGGAGGAGGACGTGGCCGCGGCCCCCGAGCCGGATCCCGATGACCGGGGAGATGCCGGGGACAGCGACAGGGAAGAAAACGCGCTCGCAGCGGCCGCGAGCAACGCCGACGTCGCCGCTGCCACCGCAACCCGGCAGGCCTACCAAACGCAACCGTCCATGGAGCTCGAACTCGTGAACTCAGATAACAACAGCAGCGGGGATTCACCGGGGTCCGGCGGCGGCGACGGCGAGCAGCCGCCCGGCGGCGGCGGGCGCCGGCGCCGGCTCCCGCCGGGCCCGGAGCTCGACGTACCGATGGGAGCCTGGCTGGGCTTTCACGATGGCGAGACCCCGATCATGGCGAAACTCGTCGTGTTCGACCCGCGCCGCGAGCACTACATCTTCGTGAACCGGCGCGGGATCGCGCTGCGGGAAATCAGCCGCAGCGAACTACTGGAACTGATCGACGACGGCCTCGTGGACATCCTCGAGACCAGGAGCTATTTCCGCGACGAAGTGCAACGCGCCAGGGAGCAGCGAGACGAATAGTCTCGGGAGGATCGGCCATGACCGAAAAGAAAAGCGAAGAACAGACCGCCGGGCAGAACGACGGAAAGCCGGGCCAGCCGCCGGAAAAGCAGCCCGACAAGCGGCGCTACTTCCGGCTGCCGCTGGCGAGCACGGTATTCATCGAGATAGAGTCCCCGCCCCCGGGCGCCGTCGGCCCCGGCAAGATCGTGCGCTGCCACACGCTGGAGGTCTCGCAGCGGGGCCTGCGGGTCGTGCTCGACGAGCGCGTGACCGTGGGCGCCATCCTGCAGGTCGGGGTCGATATCCCCGGCCACACCGACCCCTTCTACCTCGTTGGCCAGGTGCGCTGGCGCATGCGCGCCAAGGACCTGCCCGGCGCGTGGATCGCCGGCTTCGAGATCCTCGAGGCCGAGGGCTCGGACACGGCCCAGTGGGAGGCTGCGCTCGAACTCGTCGACGCGACCGAGGCCGGTTGATGGCGCAGCCGGGGTGCGTCCTGTACTCCCCCGCGCTTCGCCGCTAAACTCCCGCGTTCTCTCGACGAGACCCACAACGAAGGATATCCCGTGACATCGCAGTGGCAGACACAGCTCGAGCGGCTGGCGGCCGGGCAGCCGACCCTGCTCACGGGGATCCGGCGCGGCGTCGAGAAGGAGAGCCTGCGCATCAGCCCCGAGGGAACGCTCGCGCAGACCCCGCACCCGCCCGGGCTCGGCTCCGCCCTGACCCACGGCAGCATCACCACGGACTACTCGGAGGCGCTCCTCGAGTTCATCACACCCGTGAGCACGGGCATCGATGACACCCTCGAGACCCTCGCCGACATCCACAGCTTCGTCTACCGGCAGCTCGGCAACGAGCGGCTCTGGGCCCTCAGCATGCCCTGCATCGTCAGCGGCGACGCCGGTATTCCCGTCGCCCGCTACGGCAGTTCCAACGTCGCGCGCATGAAGACCGTCTATCGCCTGGGCCTCGGCCACCGCTACGGCCGCATGATGCAGGCCATCGCCGGTATCCACTACAACTTCTCGCCGCCGGAGGCCTTCTGGGAGGCGGCGTGGCAAGACGATGGTGCGCCCGGGACGCGCCAGGACTACATCACCCGGCGCTACCTGGGGCTGATCCGCAACTTCCACCGCTGGTCCTGGCTGCTCATCTACCTCTTCGGTGCCTCACCGGCGGTCTGCGCCAGCTTCCTCCGCGGGCGCCAGGGCCACGGCCTCGAGCCCATGGACCCGGAAGGCAACACGCTCTACCGGCCGCACGCCACGTCCCTGCGCATGGGCGGCCTGGGCTACAACAGCGAGGCGCAGCGCGGCCTGGCGGTCTGCTACAACGACCTGGACAGCTACCTGAAGACCCTGAAGGCGGCGATCCTCACGCCGCACCCGGCCTACGCGCAGTTCCCCTGCGGCGAGGGCGGCGACTACCAGCAGCTGAACGACAGCCTGCTGCAGATCGAGAACGAGTTCTACAGCACCATCCGCCCGAAGCGCGTCGCCGCCTCCGGCGAAACGGCACTGACGGCATTGCGCCGCGGCGGCATCGAGTACATCGAGGTGCGCTGCCTCGACGTCAACCCCTTTGCCCCCCTCGGCCTGGACGCGGAAACGATCCGCTTTCTCGACGCCTTCCTGCTGCACTGCCTGGTGGAGGAGAGCCCGCCCTGCTCGCCGGCGGAGCAGCTCGTGCTCGACGAGAACCTCGCCACCGTGGTCGACCGCGGCCGCGAACCGGGGCTTACCCTGGCCGGCGCCGCCGGCCGCCGGCCGCTCGCGGCGCTCGCCGGCGAACGGCTGCAGGGCGTCGCGCGCACCGCAGCGCTGCTCGATGCGGCCCACGGTGACGGCAGTTACCGTGCGGCCGTCGCTGCGCAGGAGGCAAAGGTGAGCGATCCCGCAGCCACGCCCTCGGCACGCATGCTCGCGGAAATGGCCCGCGACGGGCTGCCCTTCTACCGCTTCGGCCTGCGCTACAGCGAGCACTGGGGCCAGTACTTCCGGGAGCGCGCGCCCGCCGAGAGCGCCCTCGCGGCGCTCGAGGCCGAGAGCGAACGCTCCCTGGCTGCCCAGCACGAGCTGGAGGCAGCGGACTCGCTGGACTTCGCCAGCTACCTCGCGGCCTACTACGATCAGTACGCGGCTCTCTGACTCGGGAGATTTCCTGCACCATGCCAGCGCTCCTATCCCCCCGGTCCGTGTTCTTCCTGCTGTTCCTCGGCACGGTGTTCGCCATGCTGTTCGCCGTGCTCTTCCTGCAGCAGCACCTGGGCCTGGCGCCCTGCCCGCTCTGCGTGACCCAGCGCGGCTTCATGATCCTCACCGGCCTGTTCGCGCTGCTCGCGGCGCTGCACAACCCCGGCATCACCGGGCGCCGCGTCTACGCGGGCCTGTGCGTCCTCGCCGCGGGCGGCGGCGCGGCCGTCGCCGGGCGCCACGTCTGGCTGCAGCACCTGCCCGAGGACCAGGTCCCGGCCTGCGGCCCGAGCCTCGGCTACCTGCTCGACACGCTGCCCCTCTCGGAGGCCTTCTCGGTCATCATGATGGGGGACGGCAACTGCGCGGAAACGGTGTGGACCTTCCTCGGCCTCAGCATCCCGGAGCAGACGCTGGCGGGGTTTCTCGTCCTGTGCCTGCTCAGCCTCTGGCAGCTGCTGCGACGCTGAGAAAACCCGCCCCGGGCGGGGCGGGCGGGGGGGATCGGTGTAGCGCGGGGATCAGCCCTCGGTCGAGGCGTCCTCGCCGGAAGCTGCTTCGGCCTGGCTCGGAATGGACAGCAGCTCGACCTCGAAGGTGAGGGCCGCATTCGGGCCGATGACGTTGCCTGCGCCGCCGGCACCGTAGGCCAGCTCCGGCGGGATATAGAGCTTCCACTTCGAACCCACGGGCATGAGCTGGAGGGCTTCCGTCCAGCCGGCGATGACCTGGTCGACGCCGAAAGTCACGGGCTGCCCGCGCTTGTAGGAGGAGTCGAACTCCGTGCCGTCGAGCAGCGTGCCGCGGTAGTGCACCTCGACGCTGTCGCCGGGTCCGGGTACCGGGCCCTCGCCGGCCTCGATGACCTCGTACTGCAGGCCGCTCTCGGTGACGGTGACTTCCTTGCGCGCCCCGTTCTCGGCCATGAAGGTCTCTGCGGCTTCGGCATTGGCCGTGGCCAGCGCCTGCTGGTTGGCTTCCTGCTCGGCCTGGATCTTCTCCTGGAACGCCATCATCTCGGCCTGGATCTCCTCCGGCGTGAGCCGCTGCTCGGTGCCGGTGAAGGCGTCGCGCAGCCCGAGGGCGAAGGCGTCGATATCCATCTCCATGCCGTCGTTCTTCATGTTGCGGCCGAGGCCGAGGGCCACGCCGTAGCTCAGGCGCTTGTTCGGGGTATCGAGGGCCACCGGCTCGCTGCCGGCCGCGCTGTCGCTGCCGCCGGACTGCTGCTGGTTGCAGGCCTGCAGGCCGAGGACGAGGGCGACCGCGGCCACGGGCGTGACAAATCTGTTCATAGCGTGTTTTCCATCGTTTGCGGGGGAAACCGGTACCGGCGCGCGGGCGCCTGCGGGCGCGCAACGCACTGGCGCTGATGCGCCGAATGGTACTACCCGCCGGGGGCCGGTCGCCACCCCCGCAACAGCGCCGCCACCAGCACATCGAGGTGCTCGCGCGACAGCGACGGCTCGACCGCCGCGAGATTCGCGCGCAGGAGTGCAGCCGTGGCCTCGGCAGGCGGTCCGGCGAGCAGCGGCGCCAGGCGCTCGAACTGTGCGCGCTCGGCCTCGAGCTCCAGCACCTTCAGGCGTTCCCGCAACGGCTCGACGCCATCGAGGCCGCGCCAGCGCCGGCGCAGGCCGCGCAGCGGGCGCACCACCTCCGACCGCCAGGGCTCCGCCGCGGCGGCCAGGGCCGGGCCGGCACCCTGCAGGCTGATGCCGTCGCGCGCCCGCAGGGCTGCGGCAAGCAGCAACAGCACGTCCGCACCGGCCTCGTCCTGGGCGGCGAGGCAGGCCTCGGCGACCCCCGGCTCGGCGTAGAGCGCGGTGATGCCGGCCCAGAGCTTTCCGCTGCCAGGGTCACCGGCCAGGTCACCTGTCCCGCTGTCGCTCACCATGCGTTGCGTCCTTCCCGCTCGCCCAGCCGCCTGCCGGCCCAGTAGAATGCTGCCCCCATGGTGATCTTACGTGAACTTTCCCTGCGCCGCGGCGAACGGCTGCTCCTGGACCGGGCGCGGGCAACGCTGACGCACGGCGAACGCATTGCCCTGATCGGTGCCAACGGCAGCGGCAAGAGCAGCCTGTTCGCCCTGCTCCTCGGCGACCTCGGCGCCGACGGCGGCGAGGTCGAGGGCCTCGACGGGCTGCGCCTGGCGCACATGGCGCAGGAAGTCGAGGCCAGCGACCTGCCGGCGGCGGCGTATGTCCTCGCCGGCGACGCCGAGCTCGCCGTTCTCCGCGACCGCCTGCGCGCGCAGGAGGCCGCCGGCGATTTCGACGGCGCCGCGGCGACCCATGCCGCGCTGCAGGACTGCGGCGGCTATAGCGCCGATGCGCGCGTGGAACGGCTGCTTCGCGGCCTCGGCTTCGCCCCCGGGGACGGCGAACGCCCCGTGGCCGCCTTCTCCGGCGGCTGGCGCATCCGCCTCAACCTCGCCCGGGCGCTGATGACGCCGTCGGACCTGCTGCTCCTCGATGAGCCCACGAACCACCTCGACCTCGATGCCAGCCTCTGGCTCCAGGGCTGGCTGGCGGACTACGGCGGCACGCTGCTGCTCATCTCCCACGACCGCGACTTCATCGACGCCACCTGCAACCGCGTGCTCTATCTCGCCGGCGGCAGCCTGGAGGCCTACCGCGGCGGCTACAGCGACTTCGAGCGCCAGCGCGCCGAGCGCCTGGCCACGGAGCAGGCACAGCAGGAGCGGCAGCAGCGACGCGCGGCCGAGATCGAGGCCTTCGTGCGCCGTTTTCGCGCCAAGGCGAGCAAGGCGCGCCAGGCGCAGTCCCGGCTCAAGGCGCTCGAACGCATGGAGCAGGTGGCCGCGGCGCATGTCGATACGCCCTTCCGTTTCCAGTTCCCGCCGGCGCCGCCGCTCACGGACCCGGCCCTCGCCCTCGACCGGGCCCGACTCGGGCACGGCGACCGGGTCGTCCTCGATGGCGTGACCCTGCGCCTGGCGCCCGGCGATCGCGTCGGGCTGCTCGGCCGCAACGGCGCCGGCAAGAGCACGCTGCTCAAGGCGCTGGTCGGACGCCTGCCGCTGCTCGCCGGCGACCGCCAGGCCTCCGACCGTTGCCGGCTCGGCTACTACGACCAGCAGCAGCTTGAGGTCCTCGACCTGGCCGCGAGCCCGGCGCAGCACCTGCAGCGCGCCACTCCCGGGGCCCGGGAACAGGCCATCCTCGATTTCCTCGGCGGCTTCGACTTTCGCGGCGACCGCGCCACAACGCCCATCGCACCGTTCTCCGGCGGCGAGAAGGCGCGCCTGGCCCTCGCACTGGTGCTCTGGCAGGCGCCGAACCTGCTGGTGCTCGACGAGCCCACGAACCACCTGGACCTCGGCATGCGCGAGGCCCTCGCCGAGGCCCTGCAGGGCTACGACGGGACCGTGCTGCTGGTGAGCCACGACCGGCACCTCCTGCGCTCGACCGTGGACCGGCTCTGGCTGGTCGCCGACGGAACGGTCCGTGACTACGACGGCGACCTGGCGGGTTACGAGGCGGCCGTGCTCGCCACTACCGGGCCGGCGCCCCGCGAGCAGCCGGACCCGGCAGCAGCCGCGGCCGGCGAAGACCGCCGCAGCCGACGGCAGGCGG
>CAJWWA010000086.1 GCA_913048495.1 uncultured Halieaceae bacterium | reverse complement strand
CCGCACCCGAAATCGAGCGCCGCGAGCGCGTCGAGGTCGGCGTCGCTGCGGTCGCCGGCCTGGCCGACGATCAGCAGCCGCCGCCGGGCGGGCAGGGTGGCGGCCAGTTCGAGCAGCGAGCTCAGGCCGTGCGGGTTGTGGGCGAAGTCGAGAAGCACCGTGGCGCCGCCGATCTCGTAGAGGTTGGCCCGCCCGGGGTTGTCCGCCGTGCGCATCGCGCACAGCCCGTCGCGAATCGCGCTGTCGGGCAGGCCCAGGGCGCTGGCCAGCGCGGCGGCGCCGAGGGCGTTGGCCACATTGTGCCGCGCGGCGCCGTCGAAGCAGAGCGGGATGCGCTTGACGGGAACCAGCGTGGTCCAGCGCTCGCCCTCGCAGCGGCCGAGGCTGCCGCGGCGCAGCGTATAACCCACGCCGCCCGCCGCCAGGTGCTCTCGGAAGGCCGGCGCCCGCGGGTCGAGGCTGAACAGCACGACCGGGGCCGGCGAGCGCGGTGCGCGGGCCATGAGCAGCGGGTCCTCGGCGTTCAGCACCAGGGTGCCGCGTTCATCCAGTGCCCGGGTGACGATCCACTTGACGTCGGCCAGCTCGTCCAGCGTCTGCACGCCGAAGTCGCCGAGGTGGTCCGAGGCGATGTTGGTGATCAGCGCCGCGTCGGCCCGCGCCAGCGCCAGGCCGCGGCGCAGCAGCCCGCCGCGGGCGGTCTCGAGGATGGCCAGCTCGCAGCGCGGGTCGCGGAGCACCCGGCGGGCGCCGCCCGGGCCGGCGAAATCGCTGCGCTCCAGCACGTCCTCGCCCACGGCCAGCCAGTCGGTCGAGCTGACGCCGCCGACCACGCCCGCGGCCCGGGCGATGTGGTTGAGCATGCGCACCGTGGTGGTCTTGCCGTTGGTCCCAGTGACCAGGCCGACGGGAATTGCGCCCAGTTCTTCCCAGGGCACGTCGTCCGGATGCGGCACGTCGCGCAGGTCCCAGCAGCGGCTGTGCCGGCCGAGCCCGAGGGAGACCTCGTCTGCATCGAGTACCACCGGCACCGCGCGCGCCTCGGCCGCGGCGAGCAGCCGCCGCAGCCGCGGACGCTCCTCGTCGCGCAGTTCCTCGCGCAGGGCGCGGGCAGCGCGCAGGAGCAGGTGGCGGTTGCCGCCCTCGACCAGGTCCCGGGCGGCGTCCCAGGCTGCCTCGTTGACCTCCGTGGCGGTGTACAGCGCATCGGCCGGAGCGGTGAGGGCCAGGCTGGCGCCGTCGGTGGTGCGCAGTACCCGCAGCTGTTCGTCGGACCAGCCGAGCTCGTCGAGTAGCCGCCGCGCGTGCTGCCGCCAGGCGCCGATGACCAGGTCCGGGTCACTGTGTCCGAAGCTGATGTCGATGACCGCCCCCGGCTCTGAACCGAAGCGGTTGGCGCCGGTCAGGCGCCGGGAGTCGAGCAGGCGCACGGCGTCGCGCTCAGTCGTCGCTCTCGCGGGCGATGCGCACGCCGCGCTCGTCCCGAATCAGCTCGAGGTCCTCGTCGAGGGAGAAGTCGCCGAAGAACTCCTCGGGGATGTCGACGGCGCCGCGCTCTGGCGCGTCGCTGACCACGTCGTCGCCGGGCTGGAAGTAGATGATCTGCTTCCAGGAGCGGGTGACGTTGTCGGCCAGCACCAGCACGAGGTCGCCGCCGCGGGCCAGCTCCAGAGCGTGCTGGTTGGCGGCCTCTTCGCGCTCGATGATCTCGATGCTGCCGGCGTCGACGCCGTGCTCGATGAGCCCCCGGCGCAGCAGCTCCGGCACCTCGCGCGGCTCGCGGCCGCGCGGGTTGTCGTCGCGGCGGCAGATGTAGTGGTCGAAGTGGCCGGCGGCCGCGGCGGCCACCTCGAGGATGTCCTCGTCGCGGCGGTCGCCGGGCATGGTCAGGACCACGATCTTGCGGCCGCTGATGTCGTAGCGGTCGACCACGTCGCAGACCATGCGCACGGCGGCCGGGTTGTGGGCGTAGTCGAGGATGACCCGGAACGGGTGCTTGTCGTAGACGTTCAGGCGGCCCGGCGACTGGAAGAAGGTGCTGTCGAAGGTGCGCAGCCCCTGGCGGATATTCTCGAGGTCGATGCCCATGTGGTAGGCGAGGGCCGCGGCGAACATGGCGTTCTGCACGTTGTGCAGGGCCCGGCCCTCGAGGCTGGCCGGGATGAGGTGGGTCCAGAGCAGCGGGATGTTGTGCCCGTGCTCGTCGTAGAGGGTGATCATGTTGCCGTTGATGCCGTGCTCGAGCACCAGCGCCGTGCCGCCGGCGCGGATGTGCTCGCGCACCAGCGGGTGGTTGCGGTTCATGGTGACGTAGCAGAGCTTGTCGGCGGTGCAGTAGTCCGCCATCTGCAGGCAGTGCTTGTCGTCGGCGTTGAGCACCGCGGCGTCCTTCGCCACCTCGACCACCACGCGCTTGACCCGCGCCAGGTCCTCCAGCGTGTCGACGCCCTTGAGGCCGAGGTGGTCGGCGGCGATGTTCAGGCAGCAGGAGACGTTGGCGCTCTGGTAACCGAGGCCGCTGCGCAGGATGCCGCCGCGGGCCGTCTCCATCACCGCCGCGTTGACCGAGGGATCGCGCAGCACGATCTGCGCGGCCGTGGGCCCGGTCATGTCGCCGCTGACCGTGAGACTGCCGTCGATGTAGACCCCGTCGGTGCTGGTCTGTCCCACGCAGTAGCCGGACATCTTGAGGATGTGCGCGAGCATGCGCGAGGTCGTCGTCTTGCCGTTGGTGCCGGTGATAGCGGCAATGGGGATGGAGCTGGGCGCGTTCTCGGGGAACAGCGCATCGATGACCGGCCCCGCGACGTTGCGCGGTTCGCCCTCGGACGGCGCGACATGCATGCGGAAGCCCGGCGCGGCGTTGCACTCGCAGATGGCGCCGCCGACCTCCCGATAGGAGCGGGTGATGTCCGTGGTCAGGAAGTCCACGCCGCCGACGTCGAGGCCGAGGGCGAGGATGGCGCGCTCGGCCATGCGCCGGTTGTCCGGGTGGATGGTGTCGGTCACGTCGACGGCCGTGCCGCCGGTGCTGAGGTTGGCGGTGGGCTGCAGGTAGACCACCTGGCCCTGTTCGGGCACGCTCTTCGTCTCCATGCCGACCTGCGCGAGCATGCGCTCGGCGGCGGCATCCAGGGTGATGCGGGTGAGCACTTTCTCGTGGCCGACGCCGCGCCGCGGGTCCTCGTTCACCCGGGCCACCAGCGTCTCGATGTCGCTCTCGCCGTCGCCCACCACGTGCGCGGGCACGCGCTTGGCCGCGGCCACCAGCTTGCCGTCCACCACCAGCAGCCGGTGGTCCAGGCCGCGGATGAAACTCTCGACGATGACCAGGTCGCCGTGCTCCTTGGCCTTGTCGTAGGCGCGCTCGAGCTGCTCCTCGTCCTGGATGTCCGTGGTCACCCCGCGGCCGTGGTTCGCGTTCAGCGGCTTCAGGACCACCGGGTAGCCGATGCGCTCGGCGGCGGCCAGCGCGCGGCGCAGCCGGCCGGTCACCGCCTGCCGTGGCACCGGGAGGCCGAGGTCGCCGAGAATCCGGTTGGTCTCGTCCTTCTCCGAGGCGAGCTCCACGGCGATGTGCGGCGTCTTCGAGGTGATCGTGGCCTGCAGGCGCTTCTGGTAGCGGCCGTGGCCGAGCTGGATCAGGCTGTAGTCGTTGAGGCGGATCCAGGGAATCCCCCGGGCCTCCGCCTCCTTCACCAGGGAATGGGTGCTGGGTCCCAGCGAGCGCTGCTGGCAGGCGCGGATGAAGGCGTCGCGCTCGCCGGGGAAGTCGAAGTCCCGCGGTGCGTCCTCGGGGCGCAGGTCCTCCGGCAGCAGCGAGTGCATGAGGTCCAGCGCCAGCCGGGCCGCCTCCAGCCCGGCGAATTCCTCCTCGTACTCGTAGACCATGTCGTAGACGCCGCGCTCGTCTGTGCTCCGGGTCTTGCCGAAGGTGACGTCGTAGCCGGCGATCTCCTGCAGTTCCAGCACCACGTGCTCGAGCACGTGACCGAGCCAGGTACCCTCGTCCTCGCGCATGCGGCGCAGCAGGCCGCCGGGCTCGCGGTAGGAACAGCCGTGCTCGGCGAGGCCGGGCAGGGCGGCGACGAGCGCGTCGACGAAGCTGTCGCCGAGGCGCGCCGTGGGCCACTCCTCCAGCACGCCGAGATCCACCGTGTGGCGGATGACGGGGAAAAGCGCATAGATATTCGGTCCGCGATAGACGCTGGTATCGACGAAGTGCATGGGGGGCCCCGCAGGCTCGCGTAAACCCGTACTTTAGCCCCGTGGTCCGGCCCGGGGAAGCGTGCCGCCGGTCGCCAGCGCGGGCTGCTTGGGGGATAATCGCCCCGATCCCGCCAAGGAGCTTTCATGGTCCCGCATTCCAGCGCCACCCCCGCACCGCGCCTGGCCCTCATCGGCGGGCGGCTCGAGCGCGACAACGACGCGCTGTTCCGCGCCCTCGGTGAGCGCTGCCCGGGAACCATGCTGGTCCTGTCCATGGCCTCCGGCTACCCGGAGGAGGTGGGCGCCGAGCTGGTCGAGGACTTCCGCGAACACGGCATCGACGCCGAGCACCTGCCGCTCTACCACGAGAACCGGGAGCAGAGCGCCTTCGACCCGGCGCTGGTGGCCCGGCTGCGCAGCGCCGGCGGCGTCTTTTTCAGCGGCGGCGACCAGGCCCGTATCGTTGCCACCCTGGTGCAGGGAGGTGTCGAGACGCCGGCGCTGGCGGCGATCCGCGCCTTCAACGCCGCCGGCGGGCTCGTTGCCGGCACCTCGGCCGGGGCCGCCATGCAGAGCCGGCACATGATTCTCGGCGGCACGTCCCTTCACGCGGTCAGCCGCGGCGTCGACGCCGGCGGCGACGGCCTGCAGCTGGGCAGCGGCCTCGGCTTCTTCCGCCACGGCATCGTCGACCAGCATTTCCTGCAGCGCGGGCGCATCGGCCGCCTGGCCGTCGCCGCGCAGCACTGCGGCGAGGCGCTGGCCTTCGGGGTGGACGAGAACACCGCGCTCTTCGTCGATGGCGACGAGGCGCTGGTGCTGGGCGAGACCGGCGTGGTCGTCCTCGACCTGCGCAGCGCGCGGGCGGAGGCGGACGGTGCGCTGCGCGATATCCGCATGTCCTACCTCGACAGCGGCGATCGTTTCGACCTGGCCCTCCGGCGCGCGCTGCCGGCGCCGGACAAGCGCCGGGTCCGGGTCACCCGGGCCTCTTTCCGCCGGCCGGCACCGGTGCGCCGGCACGCCTTCGGCGCCTACGCGGTGCACGACCTGCTGCTGCGCCTCATCGAGGGCGACCCCGCCTTCTACCGGCGCGACGACGCGAGTGCCGTGGACACGGCCTACGCGAACCGGGTGCGCGTGGAGCTGGAGCGGCTGCCCCGGCGCTCGCGCGCGCTGCGCGCCCGGCGCAACGGTGAGATCCGCTACTCGGGGCTGGACTTCCGGCTGCACCTCTCGCGCATCGCCCTGGCGACGCCCGTGACCCTCAGCGAGACCACCACGGTGCTGCGGCCGGACCCCTCGCCCGATGCGCGGCTCGTTCTTCTCGGCAGTGCGCCGATGGGCTGGGGCGCCGCGGGCTCCGCCCAGCTCAGGGAGCACCTGCGCGCGCCGGTCGGGGTCCTGGCCACCGCCTCGGGGGAGCCCGACGCCATGGCCCGCCGCTACCTGGACTGGCTGGCGCAGCAGGGCATCCCGGCCGAGCTGATCGACGTATCGCTGTCGAACATCGAGCGCGCCGGTCGCGACCGCGCTCTGCTGGCGCGGATCGGCAGCATGGGCAGCCTGCTCTTCACCGGCGGCGACCAGCGCCGGCTGACGGAAACGCTGCTGCACTGCGCGGAGGCGACCCCGGTGCTGCACGCCGTGGTCAGCGCCTACGAGCACGGCACGCCGCTGCTCGCCGTGGGTGCCGCCGCCGCCGCCCTCGCCGACCGCATGATCGCCGGCGGGGACAGCGAAGACGCGCTGCGTGACGGCAGCTCCGGGGATGCGGGGGCCGAGGGCATCGTCGTCGAGCGCGGCATCGGCCTGCTCGGCCACGGCCTGGTCGACCAGAACTTCCTCGAGCGGCACCGGCTCGGCCGCCTGCTGGTGGCCTGTGTCGCGCAGCGGGTGCGCTATGGCTTCGGTCTCTGCGAGGGCTCGGGCATGGTGCTGCACGGCGGCGAGCGGGTGCTGCGCGCCTTCGGCGACCGCGGTCTCGTGGTCGCACAGCTCGACCCGGCGCGGGCCCGGCTCGGGCGCAATGACTGGTCCCCCGACGGCATCACGCTGCGGGTGCTGGAGCCGGGGCAGGCCTTTCACCTCGACACGGCCGCCGGCGACAGCGGCCACCCTTCGGCGGCGGGCGCGGCGCTGCTCGAGCGCGTCATCGCCGACCTCGCCAGCGACCTTGCCGCCGTGCGACCCGGCCCGACGCCGGCGCATGACGCTGCGGCCCTGGTCGACGCGCTGCGCGGCGGCGCCGTGCACTGAGGGACTCGCCAGCCCAGTCGACGGACCTTCATCCCCGCACTGGTTCAATGCCGGTCAGTGCTGTACTTTTCCAGGTATGTCCAGACCGGGACGCTACACCGCGTTGAGGCGCAGTCTGCCGGCCCTGCTGCTGGCCCAGGTCCTTATTGCCCCGGCGGTCAGCGCCGCCCATCCGAACAACTCCATCGCACCCCGCATCCCGCCGGCAACGCCCTACGGCTATCACATCAGCCTGAGCGACGATCCCCGGCGACGCGACGGTGAGGCGGACCCGGTGCCGGCTGAATCGCCGCTGCCGCTCGGGGACTACCGCGCCATCGAGGCGCAGGCCGGTGCCTACACGGCGGCGCTTATCGAACCGGCCGCTGATCTCGGGCGCGCCCTTCAGGCCCGCGGCGACCACCGCGAGGCGCTGCCGTACCTGAAACGCGCGGTACACCTGGCGCGGGTCAACGAGGGGCTGGCGACGCCGACCCAGCTTCCGCTGCTGGAGCGGGTGCTGGCCAGCCAGCTCGCCCTCGGCGACCGCGAGGGGGCGGCCGGGACGCAGCGCTACCTGCTGCGCCTGCGCCTCGCGAATGCGCCGGACGAGGCCGCGCGGCAGGTGGCGGTGGCCGAGTACGCGGACTGGCAGCGCGGGCGCTACCTCGCCCGCGAGGGGTTCGACACCTACCGCTTCCTGGTGGACCTGCGCCTGGTGAACGAACGCGAGCTGGCGCGGCTGGAGGCCGCGGAGGCGGACGGCTTGCCCGGCGCCGGCCTCGCCCAGCTGCCCTACCTGCGCGACATGCTGCGCACCGAGTACCTCGTTTCCCGCTACGAGGGCGAGCGCAAGGAAACCATCCGCATGCGCGCCGGCTCCTCGGCGAACCAGAGCTATGCGCCCTCGCAGAGCCTCGAGGCCGAGGACTTCCGTCTCATGCGCAAGTACAACTACCGCGGCGGGCGGCAGCTCGCCGAGCGCATCATCGAGATCCACCGCGCGCAGCCTGAGCCGGACCGCGCCGCGCTCGCCCGGGCCCTGCTGGACCTCGGCGACTGGCACCTCTGGTGGCACCAGCCCGGGCCGGCCCTGCGCAGCTATCGCGAGGCCTGGGACCTCTACGCGAACGATGGCGACCCGGCGACCGATCCCGCGGCGCTGTTTCCCGCGCCGAGGGAACTGCCGGTCGCCTCACCGTTCTTCACGGCGGCGCCGCCGCCGGATGAGCACCTCGAGCCCGCCGAAGGGCAGGCCCGTTTCACGGTGAACCGCCTGGGCCAGGCCCGGGACGTGGAGCTCGCCGTGCTCGAGGCCCGCGACGAGGCCGCGGCACACACCGCGCTCTACCGCATGATGAAGGATTTCCGCTTCCGGCCGGTGCTGCGCGGGGGCGACGCGGTCGACAGCGGCGGCCTCACCCGCCGCTACAGCTTCCGTTACTGAGCGGCCGAGAGAAACGGCCCGTCCACGCAGAGCCGGCGTCCGTCCGGCGCCGCGCAGGCGCCGCAGATGCCCACGCCGCACTTGGTGAGGTAGTCGATGGCGCTGAAGATCTGCCCGGGCCGGCAGAACTCGCGCTGCACGGCCTCGGCGGCGTGCACCATGGGTGCCGGGCCGCAGTTGTAGAAAACCAGCTTCTCGTGCTCCTCGGGCGTCATGGCCTCGAGACGCTCGCGCAATAGCTCGGTGACGCGGCCGTGGAAGCCGGCGCTGCCGTCGTCGGTGGAGACGTGCACCTCGGCCACGGCCCGGCACTCCTCCAGGTAGTAGAGGCGTTCGGCGCTGCGCGCGCCGGTGAAAACCTCCGCGTTGCCGAAGTCCCGGACGACCTGGTAAACGGCGGCGAGGCCGGTGCCGCCGGCGACGGCCATGATGTGCGCGTCTTCCGGCGGGTCCACGGGGATGCCGTGGGGGCCGCGCACATAGGCCTCGGTGCCCACGGGCAGCTCCATCAGGGCGTGCGTGAACTGGCCGACGTCGATGGAAACGAGCGTGAACGGGTCATCGTTCAGCGCCGAGAAGGGTTTCTCGCCGAGACCGGGAATCCACAGGAAGATGAACTCGCCGGCCTGCACGTTCACCTTGCGGTCGAAGGTGAGCAGGGCGATGTCCTCGCAGACGCGCGTGTTCTCCACCAGGGTGACGGGGCGGAAGTGCATGTCGACGTCGTAGCGCACCTGGGCCTCGGCGTGGGCGCTGCCGCTGTCGAGGTCGGCTGCCAGGGTGCGGAAATACTGCTCGATTTCGGCGGTGGTCATGCCGGTGAGCGCCGAGCCGATGCCGACCACGGTGGCGCCGGCCTCGCGCGCGGCGCGCACGTCCTCGGCGCTGGACAGGCCGCCGCAGCCGACGATGGGCAGGTCGCTCACGGCGCGGATCTCGCGCAGGCACTTGAGCGCGATGGGCAGCACGCCCTTGCCGGACATGCCGCCGGCGCCGTTGGACAGCACCGGGTGACCGTGCGCGCTGGTATAGCCGGGCCCCACGGTGTTGATGGCGCAGAAGCCGTCGGCGCCGGCCTCCTCGGCGGCGCGGGCGATGGCGCCGATATCGGGCGTGTTCGGGGTCAGCTTGGGGATGACCGGCACGTCCACGGCGGCCTTCACCGCGGCGACGATCTCCGCGACCAGGGCCGGGTCCTGGCCCATGGCCATGCCGTAGCCCTTGGCGTGCGGGCAGGAGAGGTTGAGTTCCAGGCCGTCGCAGACCGGCGCCAGTTCGCGGGCCACGGCGACGAATTCCTCCACGGTGCCGCCGAAGATGGACGCCAGCAGGAAGCGGTCGTCCGGCACGTTGAGGCCGGCCAGCACCTCCCGGGAGGCTTCCGGACCGGGGTTGGTAAGCCCCACGGCGTTGACGAAGCAGCCCGGTGCGTACTGGCTGTAGACCGGTTCGCGGTTGCCGGCGCGCGGCACCGGGCCGATGCTCTTGGTGGTAATAACGCCCACCTGCGGCACGTGGTCGAGGAAGTACTGCATGATCGGGCCGGCGGTGGTGACGATGCCCGAGGGAATGGTGAAGGGCCCGGACAGGCGCTTGCCAAAGAACTCTGTAGTCAAGGAAACCCCGCGTTAGCTGGCGGTGGGCACAATGGCGCCATTATACCGCCTGCCGCCGGCCGCGGCAGGCGGGCGCGCTCAGACCAGGCGCTCGAAAACGTGGTTGACCTTGCGGCGCTTGCCGGACAGGCCCAGCTTCTTGCGCGGCCCCGACTTGTCGGTCATCACGAAGCGGTAGGCGATGTCCGTGTGGCGCATGGCGATGCCGTGCACCAGCCCCGCCCACCACTCGGGGGTGTGCAACGTGCAGTGGGCGTTCTGGCCGTTGGGCAGGTGCTTCACCGCCGGGTAGCAGGCGACGTTCGCGAACACGAACTTGCGCGCCAGGCTGAACATCTCCTCGATGACCCAGGGCACGTCCGGCTCGGTGATGTGTTCGAGCACGTCGGTGCTGATCACCGCGTCGTAGGGCCGGTCCGGCAGCTCGGCGAAGGGGGCGTGGCCCGGGTCGTAGCAGCGGATCTCGTCGACGCCCCAATAGTCCTGCAGGCTGCTCACGGTGAGCTGGTTGTCGATGCGCAGGTTGCGCTCTTCATAGGCCAGGCCCTTGCCGGCGCCGTAATCGAGGAGATCCCGGGCGCCCGTGCGGTCGATGAGCGCCTTGATCTCGCGCACGTGGCCCACCAGCATCTTGCCGGGGAAGGTCTCCTCGGCGCTCTTGCCCTCGGACTGCTCCCCGGCCGTGTGCAGGGTCTCGTACATCTGCACCATGGCGAGGTATTCGGGGCTGGGGTTGTCGCGGGTGTACATGGCCTGGCTCGCCTGGCGTCGGGTGCGCGCGATGCTACCACCGCGGGCGGTGCGGGGACAGGGGGCCGCGCCCGCCCGGTTGCCGCAGTCAGGTGCCGCAGAAGGTGCGCCGAACCTGCTCCTCGGGCCGCGCCGGCCGCGCCAGGTCGACATCCGCCGGATCCCAGGTCCAGGGGTCGGCGACCCGCGCCGCCAGGCGGTGGAAGGGCGCGAGATCGCCGCCCTCGGCGGCCTCGATGGTCGCCTGCACCAGGTGGTTGCGGGGGATGAACACGGGGTTCGCCGCGCGCTGGCGGGCGCGCCGCGCCGCCGGGTCATCGTCGTCGGCGGCAAGCCGCTCGCGCCAGCGCGGCAGCCAGGCGGCAAGCGCGTTGCCCGGCTGGAACAGGCCCTCGAAGGCCCTGGCGTCGGGCCCGTCGAACTCGCTGAGGTGGCGAAAGGCCAGCGTGAAATCGGCGCCGTCCTCCGCCAGCGCCGCGAACAGGCCCTCGACCAGCTCGTCGTCGTCCGGCCGCAGGGCCTTCAGGCCGAGCTTGCGCGCGAGCCCGGCCGCGTGCGCCTCGCTGAACAGCCGGGGGAAGGCGCCGAGGGCCTCCTGGGCGAGGGCGATGGCCTCGTCCTGGTCGGCGTGCAGCAGCGGCAGCAGCGTCTCGGCGAAGCGCACCAGGTTCCAGTGCGCGATGCCCGGCTGGTTCTGGTAGGCGTAGCGTCCGCCGTGATCGATGGAGCTGAACACCGTCTCCGGGTGGAAGGCCTCCATGAAGGCGCAGGGGCCGTAGTCCACGGTTTCGCCGCAGAGCAGCATGTTGTCCGTGTTCATCACGCCGTGGATGAAGCCGAGGTGCTGCCAGCTGGCGATCAGCCCCGCCTGGCGGGCGATTACACCCTCGAGGACGGCCAGGGCGGGATTGGCGGCGTCGCGGGCCTGCGGGTAGTGGCGCTCGATCACGTGGCCGAGGAGCGTTTCCAGCGCTTCCCGGTCGCCGCGCACGGCGAAGTACTGGAACGTGCCCACGCGGATGTGGCTGCTCGCCACCCTGGCGAGAACGGCGCCGGGCTCGATGCCGTCGCGCATCACGCGCTCGCCGGTCGTCACCGCCGCGAGGGCGCGGGTGGTGGGCACGCCGAGGGCGTACATGCCCTCGCTGACGAGGTACTCGCGCAGCACGGGCCCGAGGGGCGAGCGGCCGTCGCCGCCCCGGGACCAGGGGG
>CAJWWA010000085.1 GCA_913048495.1 uncultured Halieaceae bacterium | reverse complement strand
CCGTGTTTGTGCTGTGGCCTGACTAGCATGGCTGTCCTCCTCAGGCGGCTGCGGCGACGTTGGGTGAAGCGGCGTGCAGGCGCCGATGCAGGCGCGCCTGCAGCTCGTTGCGGGCCCGGGCGAGCTCGGCCTCCGCTTCGTCAACCGCCAGGCGGTAGGACGCGTCGTCGAGGCGCACGAGCAGGTCACCGCGGCGGACCGGCTGGTTGGCGCGGACCGCCACCTCGGCGATCACGCCGCTGACCTCGGCGGCGAGATTGAGCTTGTCGAGTTTCACGTAGGCATTGTCGGTACTCACGCGGCCCTGGCCGCCGTAGAGCATGTACACCACCACCGCAGCGACGGCGACGATGCCGAGGAGGAACCCGGCGGCCCGGAGCAGCGGGCGGGGGCGGGGCGTGGCTGCGTCACTCATTGCCCAGGTTCTCCCGGATACGCCCGAGCAGCCCCTGGAGCTGCCGGACCTCGGCGCTGCTCAGCCCGGCAAAGGCCTGGGCACGGGTCTCGACAGCGAGCCCGCCGAGGAGGTCGAGGGCGGGGCCGGCCGCGGCGGTGAGAAAGACACGGAAACAGCGCCGGTCCGCCGGGTCCGGGCGGCGCTCGACCAGCCCCTCCTGCTCGAGGTTGTCGAGCTGGCGGGTCAGGCTGATCGGCGCGACATCGAGGCGGTCCGCGAGCTCGGACTGTTTCAGCCCCTCTTCCCGGGCGAGGGTCCACAGCACCTGCCAGCGCGCGCGGCTGAGGCCGTGGGCCCGGGCGCGGCGGTCAAAGGTGCGCCGCAGCAGTCGAGCGGCGTTGTGGAGCTCGAAGCTGAGGGTGGCTGCGCTGTCGGAGGTTCGGGTCACCCGGGCACCGGTCGTTAACAAGGAGGCGTATTATAAGCATCCTTATAAAAAAGACAAAGTTCCGCCTCAAGGCCGACGGGGGCACCGGGCGACCGGGGCCGCCCGGCGGGGTTCAGGCGGCGTGCGCGCGGGCGTGAACGCCGCGGCCGAGGAGCTCCCGGGCCAGGTCTTCGGCGATGTCCTGCGTCTGCCGGTGGCAGGCGTCGGCGCGGGTCAGCACCTCGCCGAGGGTGGCCTCGATGCGGGCGACGTGGGCGCGGGTCGTCGCCGCGTCGGAGCCGAGGCGCTGGTGATACACGTCGATAATGCCGCCGGCGTTGATGAGAAAGTCCGGGCAGTAGAGGATGCCCCGGTCCATGAGGCGCGCGCCATCGTCACGGGAGGCAAGCTGGTTGTTCGCGGCACCGGCGACGATACCCGCCCGCAGCCGCGGGATGCTGTCGCTGTTGAGTACGGCGCCGAGCGCACAGGGGCTGACCACGTCCACTTCCAGGGCGAGAATCTCGTCCGCAGGGACCTCGGTAACGCCGAGCTCGCGCACGGCGCGGGCGACGTTATCGCCGTTGACATCGGCGCCGAAGACCTCTGCACCGGCATCGACCAGGCGGCGGGCGAGGTGGAAGCCGACGTGACCGAGCCCCTGCACGGCCACGCGCAGCCCGGCCAGGTTCTCAGCGCCGGCGCGGTGGCGCACGGCCGCGCGCAGCGCCAGGAACACCCCCAGGGCCGTGCTCGGCGACGGATCACCGCCGTGCTCGGTTTCGCCGATACCGCTGACGTGCGCCGTGCTCTCGCCCATGGTGCGCACATCCGCGACCGCGATACCCGAATCTTCCGCCGCCACGTAGCGCCCGCCGAGGGAGTCGACGAAGCGGCCCATGGCGAGGAACAGCTCGCGGGACTTGTCCCGGCGGGGGTCGCCGATGATCACGGACTTGCCGCCGCCGAGGGGCAGCCCCGCCAGGGCGGACTTGAAGGTCATGCCCCGGGACAGGCGCAGCACGTCCTCAAGCGCCGCGTCCTCGCTGGCGTAGGGAAACATGCGGCAACCGCCGACCGCCGGGCCGAGGGTCGTATCGTGGATGGCGATGATGGCCTTGAGACCCGAGTCCGGGTCGCGGGCGAAGCAGACCTGCTCGTGGTCATCGAAGGCAGGGGCGGAAAAGACGTTCATGGTGATCCTCTTGCTTATTGGTGTTGTGACGCCGCGCTCAGGCGGCCTCGACGATGGTGACCGGGTCCGCCATGCCGCCGCCGCGGAGCTGGGCGAGGAGCCGCTCGCGCCGCGGGGCCAGCTGGTCCCGGTTCCTGTCCTTCACGTGCCCGAAGCCGCGCAGCTGCAGCGGCAGCGCAGCCAGCTCCGCGACCAGGGGGTAGTTGTCCTCGGCCAGCTTCGGCAGCACCTCGTCCAGCAGGGCGAGGTAGTCGGCGATGTCGGCCCGCTCCTGGCGCCGTTCCGCCGTGTAGCCGAAGATGTCGAGCGGCGTCCCGCGCAGCGAGCGCAGCTTCGCGAGCAGCCGGAAGGCCGGCAGGACCCAGGGGCCGAACTCGCGCTTGCGCAGGTGCCCGGTCACCGGGTCACGGCGCGCGAGCAGCGGCGGTGCCAGGTTGAAGCGCAGGCGGAGCTTGCCCTCGAACTGCTCGTGCAGCCCGGCGAGGAACGCCGGGTCGGCATAGAGCCGGGCCACCTCGTACTCGTCCTTGTAGGCCATGAGCTTGTACAGGGCGCGGGCCGCTGCACGGGTCACCGAGTCCGCGGCCTCTGGGCGGGGGTCCGCAGCGCGGACGGCCGCCAGGCGGTCCGCGTAGCGCCGGGCGTAGCGCTCATCCTGGTAGGCCGTCAGCCGCTCGACCCGGTCCGCGATCAGGGCGTCCACGCTGTCGTCGCCCGCTTCGCCCTCGCCGTCCTGCCTCTCGCCGCCCAGGCCGGCGGCGGCCAGCACTTTCTCCGGCTGGTGCGCGTAGCGCCGGCCCCAGAGGAAAGCCTGCCGGTTGAAGTCCACGGCAACGCCGTTGAGCTCGATGGCGCGCTCCAGCGCCGCCGCCGACACGGGCACCAGCCCCCGCTGCCAGGCGTAGCCGAGCAGGAAGAGGTTACTGGCGATCGCGTCGCCAAGGAGCCGCGTGGCAACCTCGGTGCTGTCCAGGAAGTTGCAGGCGTCGCCGCCGACCTCGCGGCGGATCTTGGCCTTCAGGGCCTCCGTCGGGAACGGCGCATCCGGGTCCAGGATGAAGGCGGCCGTCGGCACCTCCGCGTCGTTGATGACCGCGTGGCTGCGACCCACCGCCGCCTTGCCCATGGCCTCGTAGGTCGTGGCCACCACGAGATCGCAACCCACCAGGAGGTCCGCCTCGCCGGCGGGAATGCGCACCGCCTTGATCGTGTCCTGCGCAGGCGCCACGCGCACGTGGCTCACCACCGCGCCGAACTTCTGCGCCAGGCCCGTCTGGTTCATGGTCGCGCAGCCCTTGCCCTCGATGTGCGCGGCCATGGCAACGAGCGCCGTGATCGTGAGCACGCCGGTGCCACCGACGCCGGCGACGACGATGTTCCAGGGCTGGTCGAGCTCGCGCAGCGGGGGTTCCGGCAGCGGGTCGAAGACCTGCTGGCTCTGCGCCGCGGCCTTCGGCTTGCGCAGGTCGCCGTCGAGGACCGTGACGAAGCTCGGGCAGAAGCCCTTGGCACAGCTGTAGTCCTTGTTACAGCTGCTCTGATCGATCTGCCGCTTGCGTCCGAGCGGCGTTTCCTTCGGTACCACGGAAAGGCAGTTGGACTGGATGCTGCAGTCGCCGCAGCCCTCGCAGACGGCATCGTTGATGTACAGGCGCTTCGGCGGATCGGCGAGCCTGCCCTTCTTGCGCCGGCGGCGCTTCTCGGCGGCGCAGGTCTGCACGTAGAGAATCACCGAAACACCCGGGAACTCGCGCAGCTCGCGCTGCAGCGCGTCGTAGTCGTCGCGGTGGGTCACCGTGAGCCCGTCGATGCGCGGCAGACGGCCGCGCCAGGCGCCCGGGTCGTCGCTCACCAGGGCGATGCGCTTGACACCCTCGCCGGCCACCTGGCGCAGGATCTCCGGCACCGTGAGCGATCCGTCAATGGGCTGGCCGCCGGTCATGGCCACGGCGTCGTTGTAAAGGATCTTGTAGGTGATGTTCACACCGGCCGCCACGGCCGCGCGGATGGCCAGGGAGCCGGAGTGGAAGTAGGTGCCGTCGCCGAGGTTCTGGAACACGTGCGGGGTATCGGTGAACGGGGCCTGGCCGATCCAGGTCGCGCCTTCCCCGCCCATCTGGGTGAAGGTCTCCGTGTGCCGGTCCGGCATCCAGGTCGCCATGTAGTGGCAGCCGATGCCGCCCAGGGCGTGGCTGCCCTCGGGCACGCGGGTCGACGTGTTGTGCGGGCAGCCGGAGCAGAAGTGCGGCACGCGCTCGACCTTGGTTTCCAGCCGCGCCAGGGAGGCCTCCTTCTCGTCGATCCAGCGGATGCGCCGCTCCATGGTCTCGGACTGGTAGAAGCGGCGGATGCGGCTGTGGATGGCCAGGGCCACGGTCGCCGGCGTCAGCTCGCCGAGGTTGGGCAGCAGGTCGCGGCCGTCCTCGTCGAACTCGCCCACCACCTTCGGCCGCGAGCCTACCGGGTAGTTGTAGAGCTGGCCGGTGAGCTGGTCCTCGATGATCGAGCGCTTCTCCTCGACCACGAGGATTTCCTCGAGCCCCTCGGCGAAATCGTGGGTAGCGCGCGGCTCCAGCGGCCAGGGCATGCCGACCTTGTACACGCGCAGGCCGATCTCGGCGGCCACGGCGTCGTCGATGCCCATGTCCTCCAGCGCCTGCATCACGTCGAGGTAGGCCTTGCCGGAGGTGATAATGCCGAAGCGCGGCCGCGGGCTGTCGATGACGACCCGGTTGAGGCCATTCACCCGGGCGAACTCGCGGGCGGCGTAGATCTTGTACTTGTTGAGGCGCCGCTCCTGCTCCAGCGGCTTGTCGGGCCAGCGCGCGTGCACGCCGTCCGGCGGCAGCTCGAAATCCTCCGGGATGACGATGTTGACCCGCGACGGGTCGATGTCGGCGGAGATCGCCGAGTCCATGTTCTCGGTGATCGCTTTCAGCGCCACCCAGCAGCCGGTGTAGCGGGACAGCTCCCAGCCGTAAACGCCGAGGTCCAGCACCTCCTGCACGTTGGCCGGGCTGAGTACCGGCACGGACGCGGCGATGAAGTTGTGCTCCGACTGGTGCGGCAGCGTGGAGGACTTGCAGGCGTGGTCGTCGCCGGCGACCGCGAGCACACCGCCGTAGCGGGAGGTACCGAAGGCATTGGCGTGCTTGATCACGTCCATGCTGCGGTCGACGCCGGGCCCCTTGCCGTACCAGAGCGAGAACACGCCGTCGTAGCGCGCGCCCTCGAACAGGTTGGTCTGCTGGCTACCCCAGACGGCAGTCGCGGCGAGCTCCTCGTTGACGCCCGGCTTGAACACGATGTTGTGCTTGTCCAGCCAGCGCTGCGCCTTCCAGATGGCCTGGTCAACACCGCCCAGGGGCGAGCCGCGATAGCCGGAGATGAAGCCGGCCGTGTTGAGGCCGCGCTGCTGGTCGCGCTGGTGCTGCAGCATCGGCAGGCGCACCAGCGCCTCGATGCCGGTCATGTAGGCCCGGGTCGCATCCAGGGCGTACTTGTCGTCGAGGGAAACCTGCTTAAACGCGCTTGACTGGTCGGAGCCCACCGTTCGGCCTCGCTATGGTTATCCGGTCCCCCTAGTTTAGCGCGTTGAGCAGGAATTATTATCTTTCCTATCCTCTTTCTACGGCTATTGCTGCATAATCTATGCACTAAGTGTAATCAAAAGGCATGATATGACCCAGTCGCTGGCAAAGACCGACCTTCAGATCCTGTCCCTGCTCCAGGCAGACGCGACCCTGAGCACCGGCGAGGTCGCGGAGCGCGTGAACCTGTCGCAGTCGCCCTGCTGGCGGCGCATCAACAAGCTCGAGCAGGAGGGCGTCATTCGCGGACGGGTCGCACTCCTCGACCGAGCGGCCCTGGGCATGGACGTGGTGGTATTCGCCACCATCAACCTCACCTCCACGGGCCGGCAGAACCTGCTCGCCTTCGAGCAGGAGATCGTGCGCCACCCGGAAGTGATGGAGTGCTACACCATGACGGGGATCTGGGACTACATGCTGAAGATCGTGACCCGCGACATCCGCCACTACGAGCGCTTCGTCCGCGACACCCTGGCAGCGAGCCCCTCGGTGCGCGAAATGCATTCGCACATGGCGGTCACGGAAATCAAGAACACCACCGCCCTGCCACTGGAGACCCAGTCGGCCGGCTGAGCTACCAGCCCATGACCTCGCGCACGAAGGGCTGGGTCAGGGGCCGGCGGGCGGCCAGGGAGGCCTCGTCGAGGCGCTCGAGCACGGCGAGGAGGTCGCCGAGGCCCCGCGGCGCACGGGCCAGGATATAAGCCGCGAGCTCCGCCGACAGGCGCAGGCCCCGGCGCGCCGCGCGGAAGACCAGGATGGCGCGACGCGCGGCATCGTCCGGCGCCGGCAGGGCGAACACGAGGCCGGCGGCGAGTCGCGAGCGCAGGTCCGGCAAGGCCAACGGCAGCGCCCCCGGCGGCCGCGCGGCGGCCACGCAGAGGCGGCATTGACGTTCCCGGGCCCGGTTGTAGAGGTGGAACAGCGCCTGCTCCCAGTCGTCCCGCCCGGCGAGGGCATCGAGTTCGTCGATGCAGACGACCGCCAGTTCCTCGGTACCGGCGAGCACCTCTTCCGCCGGGTAGGCGGCGACCGCGGTCCCCGGCAGGTAGAGCGCGGGCCCCGCGGCCGCATGGCAGAGCCCCTGCAGCAGGTGCGACTTGCCGCCGTCCGCCGGGCCGTGCAGGAAGACCAGGTCCTCGCCGGGCGCGCGCAGCGCGGCAAGCGCTGCGCTGTTGCCCGGCAACGGCAGCAGGTTATCCAGCGTCGCGTCGTCCCGCGGCCGGAGGTTGAGGAACAGCTGCCGGGGCGCTAGCGCTGCCACCGGTAGGCCCGCTCCGCCGCGACATCACCGGGCACGTCCGGCAGCGGCTGCAGCCGCTCGTTCAGCTCGATGACCGGTGCCAGCCGGGCGAGATCCGCCCGCGCCTCGAGGCGCAGCACGAGCCGGTCACCGTCGACGGACTCGGGATTGACCCGGTCGACCAGTTCCAGGCCCTCCAGCCAGGCCATGACCGCGGCGTAGTCGGCAAAGCTGTCGACGCCGAGCACCAGCACGCGGGCGCCCGCCGTGGCCACCTCGCCCCCGGAGGCGACCGCGTAGCGTCGCGCGATGGCATCGGCCGCGAGCGCGGCGCCGGCCTCTGCGAAGGCCGCCGGGCCCGCGGCGGTCACCGCGCGGTCCAGGCGCCGGCCATCGTGCAGGTAGACCCAGTCGCCCAGCCACTCGCCACTGGACAGCGGCAGGACCCGCCCCGCGAGCACGTCCTCGACGCCGTAGCGCGCCGAGGCGGCGGCGATCGTCGCCGCGTCGAGGCGCCAGGCCGGCCCGGTGCCCAGCGCCGCCGTGTCGCGCAGGTCCAGGAGGGGCTGGCGCAGGGGCAGACCGCGGCGCTCGAACGCCCCCGGCAGGGCCTCCGCCAGCTGCGGCTGGTGTGCCGGACCGACGAAGTCGCGGCCACTCGTACCCTCCGCCACGAGCCAGACGAGCACCGGCGGCCGGTTGGCGGTCCACAGGGGCGCCCCCGCCTCGAGCAGCACCCCGCGGAGCACCGCCTCGTCGTACTGCAGGTCGGCCGTCAGGCTGCCGTCGTCCGCCTCCCGGTAGCTGTACTGCTGCAGGTAGCGCTGCGCGTCGGCCAGGGCGGCCTGCACCGGGCCGAGCGTCAGCGCGTCCTCGCTCCCGCTCACCTTGACCACGACCTGTGCGAGACCGTCCCGCGCCGCACTCGCAAGCGCCCGCCGGCCGCGGTCGTCCACCGCCACCTCCGCCCGGTAGAGATCGTCGATGACAGCCGCGCGCAGCGCCGGTGCGAAGGCGGCGGCGACGCAGAGAACGATGATAGCCGGCAGTGAGCGCATCGGCGCAGTTTACCAGCAAGGAGCAACGCCCGTAGCACCGGCGGTAGGAACCGGCCCGATTCCATGACCGACTGGCTGGCGCCCGCGCAGGCCCTGCCCTACACTAGCGCGCCTGAAAAAGGGGCCTGCCCATGGGTGACAGCGACAAACACAAGCTCAGCTACCGCGATGCAGGGGTCGACATCGACGCCGGCAACCGCTTGGTCGAGCGCATCCGCGACGTCGCCGCGCGTACGCGCCGGCCCGAGGTGCTGGGCAACCTCGGCGGCTTCGGCGCGCTCTGCGAGCTGCCTGCCGGCTATCGCCAGCCGGTGCTCGTGTCCGGCACTGACGGCGTCGGCACCAAGCTGCGCCTGGCCATGGATCTCGGCCGTCACGACACCATCGGCATCGACCTGGTCGCCATGTGCGTCAACGACCTCGTGGTCGCCGGCGCCGAGCCCCTGTTCTTTCTCGATTACTACGCCACCGGCCGGCTCGATGTGGACATCGCCGAGGCCGTGGTACGCGGCATCGGCCGCGGCTGCGAGCTCGCGGGCTGTGCCCTGGTTGGCGGCGAGACCGCGGAAATGCCCGGTATGTACGAAGGGTCCGACTACGACCTCGCCGGCTTCTGCGTCGGCGTGGTCGAGAAGGAAGCGATCATCGACGGCAGCGCCGTGACCCCGGGGGACGTCCTAATCGCCGTCGGCAGCAGCGGCCCCCATTCCAACGGCTACTCGCTGATCCGCAAGGTGCTGGAAGTCAGCGGCGCAAGCACCGACCAGGACCTGGATGGCACCCCCCTCGGCGAGGCGCTCATGGCGCCGACCACCATCTACGTCCCGGCCATGCTCGACCTGTGCCGGCGCGCTCCCGTCCATGCCCTCGCCCACATCACCGGCGGCGGCCTCACGGAGAACCTGCCGCGGGTCCTGCCGGCAGGCTGCCGCGCGCGCATTGATAGCGGCAGCTGGGAATGGCCCGCGGTGTTCAGCTGGCTGGCCGAGGCCGGCAACATCGACCGGGACGAGATGTTCCGGACCTTCAACTGCGGCGTCGGCATGGTCGCCTGCGTTCCTGCCGCGGCGGCAGGCGACGCCCTTGCCTGTCTCGCGGAGCAAGGGCTCACCGCCTGGGCCCTCGGCGCCGTCGAGGCCGGTGACCACGGCATCAGCCTGGCGCCTTGAGCGGACGGATCGCGGTTCTCGCCTCCGGCATCGGCAGCAATGCCGAGGCCCTGGCGGACGCCTGCGAGGACGGCCTTATAAATGGCAGCCTCTGCGTAGTGGCCAGCAACCGCCCGGGCGCGCCGGTACTGGCCCGGGCCGCGGCGCGGGGGCTGCCGACGCTGGCCCTGGACCACCGGGCCTACCCCGACCGCGCCGCCTTCGACACCGCCCTGAACGAGGCCCTGCTGCCCTTCGAGCCTGACCTCATAGTCCTCGCCGGCTTCATGCGCATTCTCACGCCGACTTTCATTACGCCCTGGCGGGGGCGCCTGGTGAACATCCATCCGTCCCTGCTACCCCTGTACCCGGGGCTGGATACGCACGCGCGCGCCCTCGCCGCCGGCGACCGCGAGGCGGGGGCGACGGTACACTTCGTGATCGAGGCACTGGATGCGGGGCCGGCGATCCTGCAGGCGCGGGTGCCGATACGGGCTGGTGACGACCCGGGCACGCTCGCGGCGCGGGTTCAACGGGAAGAGCACCGCATCTATCCGCTGGCGGTGCAGGCCTGCCTCAGCGGGCGTGTGCGCCTCGCCGGCGACCGGGCGGAACTGGACGAAACGGTGCTGCCGGCCTCGGGGGCCGAAGAGGCGGCGCTCGCGCGCTGACTCAGGCCCGGGGCAGGGTGACCCCGCGCTGGCCCTGGTACTTGCCGCCCCGGTCCTTGTAGCTGACCTCGCAGACCTCGTCGGACTCGAAGAACAGCATCTGGGCCACGCCCTCATTGGCGTAGATCTTCGCCGGCAGCGTCGTGGTATTCGAGAACTCCAGGGTGACGTGCCCCTCCCATTCCGGCTCGAGCGGGGTGACGTTGACGATGATGCCGCAGCGGGCGTAGGTGGATTTGCCCAGGCAGATTGTGAGCACGTTGCGCGGAATGCGGAAGTACTCCACGGTGCTGGCCAGCGCGAAGGAGTTCGGCGGGATCACGCACTCGTCGCCGCGCACGCTGACGAAGCTGCTCTCGTCGAAGTGCTTCGGGTCCACCGTGGCCGAGTTGATGTTGGTGAACACCTTGAACTCGTCCGAGCAGCGCACGTCGTAGCCGTAGCTCGAGGTGCCGAAGGAGATGAGCTTGCGCCCGTCGCGCTCACGCACCTGCCCGGCCTCGAAGGGCTCGATCATGCCGTGCTCCCCGGCCATGCGCCGAATCCACCTGTCCGACTTGATGCTCATGACTGCCTCTCCCTGCTGCGCGGCCCCGACCGGGGCGGCGGATCAATCGTCCGTGATGCTGATAGTGGGGGCCGCCCCGGCGTCGCCGCCCGCGTCCGCCTCGACCACGGCGCGCAGGGCGCGGGCAGCGGCGACAAAGGCCTCGCCGGCGGCCGAGGCGGGATCGGAGGCCACCGTCGGGCGGCCGGCGTCGGTCTCTTCACGCACCGACGCGGCCAGCGGCAGGCTGCCGAGCAGGCGGACGCCGTACTCGGCCGCCACACGTTCACCCCCGCCCTCGCCGAAGATGTGCTCCACGTGGCCGCACTGGCTGCAGCGGTGCAGGGCCATGTTCTCGATGATGCCGAGTACCGGTACATCCACCTTGCGGAACATCTCGATGCCCTTGCGGACGACACCCAGCGAGGCTTCCTGCGGAGTGGTCACGATGACCCCGCCGTCGAGTGGCACGGTTTGGCAAAGCGAAATCTGCGCATCGCCGGTGCCGGGCGGCAGGTCGACGAGCAGGTAGTCGAGTTCCCCCCAGAGCACTTGCGAGATGAATTGCTGGATGGTGCGCATGATCATCGGGCCACGCCAGATGACCGGCTGATCATCCTGCAGGAGAAAGCCCATGCTCATCAGCTTGATGCCGTGGTTTTCGAGCGGAACCAGTTTTTCGTCGCCCTCGGTGACTGACGGCCGCTCGTTGACACCCATCATCAGCGGGATGCTCGGCCCGTAAATGTCGCAGTCCAACAGGCCGACGCGCACACCGCGCTTGGCAAGGGCACAGGCAAGATTGGCGGACACGGTGGATTTACCGACGCCGCCCTTACCGCTGGCCACGGCGATCCCCCACCCGGATTACCTGCCGCTCCGCCAGATCCAGCACAGCACGCTCTGGGCGGCACGCCGGGGTCTGGAAACCCTGGACTATGCCTTTCCCGGCAAGGAATCGTTCCGCCGGCAGATCGCCCAGCGGATGGCCACCCTCGGTGTGCCGGTGACGCCAGACGACGTACTTGCCACCAATGGCGCCCAGGAGGCGATCATACTGGCGCTGAGAGCGGTAACCCAGCCCGGAGATATTGTGGCCGTAGAATCGCCGTCTTTCCCGGGCATTCTTCAGGCTCTGGAAGTGGTCGGGCTGAAGGTCATTGAAATTCCAACGCATCCTTCCGAGGGTCTGAGCCTTGAAGGCCTGC
>CAJWWA010000084.1 GCA_913048495.1 uncultured Halieaceae bacterium | reverse complement strand
GGTGGCCGGTCAGCGCCGACTGCACGCCGATCTGCGCCGTCTCCGTGTCGCGCATCTCGCCGATCATGATGATGTCCGGGTCCTGGCGGAGGATCGAGCGCAGCGCCCGGGCAAAGGTGAGGTCGATCTGCGCCTGCACCTGGATCTGGTTGATGCTGTCGAGCTGGTATTCGACCGGGTCCTCCACGGTGATGATCTTGAGCTGCTCCGCGTCCAGGGAGGCCAGCGATGCATAGAGCGTGGTGGTCTTGCCGGAGCCGGTGGGACCGGTGACCAGGAGCACGCCGTGGGGGCGCGCGAGGAGCGTCTGGTAGCGCTCCAGCGTGTCCTCGGAGAAGCCCATGTCGGGCAGGCTGAGGCGGATACTCTCGCGGTCCAGTACCCGCATGACGATGCTTTCGCCGTGCACCGTGGGGATGGTCGACACGCGCAGGTCCAGCTCGTGACCCTTGACCCGTTTCATGATGCGGCCGTCCTGGGGCAGGCGGCGCTCCGCGATATTCATGTGCGCCATGAGCTTGATGCGCGAGGCGATGGCCGGGGCGAGGCTCGCCGGCGGCGGGTCCGCCATGTCCTGGAGCACGCCGTCCACCCGGTAGCGCAGGTGCAGGCCGTCCTCGAAAGGCTCGATGTGGATATCGGACGCGCCGAGGTCCAGGGCCCGGTGCATGAGCTGGTCGACGAGGCGGATCACCGGCGCTTCACTGGCCAGGTCGCGCAGGTGCTCGATGAACTCGTCGTCGCTCTGCCCGGCAAAGCTGTCGAGCCCCCCGGCTTCGTCCTCGTCGGGCTCGTCGCCGCGAAGGTAGCGCTCCAGGGCCCGGGAGACGTCGGACTCCAGCCCCAGCGCCAGCTGAACCGGCCCGCCCAGGGCCATGGCCAGCGCGCGGGCAATGAAGGGGTCCTGCGGCACGGCCGCAGCGAAGCGCACGCTGTCGCCCTCGCGGGCGACGGGAACGACCCCGTTGCTGGCCAGGAAGTCCGCGGACAGGCCATCGACGCGCAGGGGTTCTTCCGGGTAGTCGCCGGCGGCCAGCAGGGGCACGTCGAGCTGCTCGGCGAGCGCCTGGGCACAGTCGAGCTCCGACACCAGGCCGAGCTTGACCAGCACGCGGCCGAGAAGGTCGCCCATCTCGGCCTGCGCCAGCAGCGCGCGCTCGATATCGCGTTCCGATACCTTACCGCGCTCGATAAGGATTTCGCCGATCTTCTTCATGGCACCAACGTGACGCTAGACGTGGCAATGGACACGGCAGGGACGAACCTCCCTGCCATGGCGACTGCCAACGGGTGTATTGGCCGCTTTACCCCTGTCGCTCTCTTCTATCGACCTATTGTTGACGGGTGAAGCGGGCAAAACGTTCCCGCGAGTCTAGCACAGGGGCCTGCCCGGCCCCGCGGGGCCGGGCACGGGGTCAGCCGGGGAACTCGTAGTCCTTGAAGCGGTCGCGCAGGTCGACCTTCTGGATCTTGCCCGTGGCACCGTGGGGCAGCTCGTCCACGAACTCCACGGCGTCGGGAATCCACCACTTGGCGATGCGGCCCTCGAACCAGCCCAGCATTTCCTCGGCGGTAAGATCCTCGCCCCCGGCCGCCTTGACCACGATCAGCAGCGGTCGCTCGCTCCACTTGGGGTGGTAGCGCCCGATCACCGCCGCCTCCGCGACCTTCGGGTGGTCCGTGGCCGCGTTCTCGACATCGATGGACGAGATCCACTCGCCGCCGGACTTGATCACGTCCTTGGTGCGATCGGTGATCGCCATGTAGCCCTCGGGATCGATGGTGGCGACATCGCCGGTCTCGAACCAGCCGGCCTCGGCGTGGGCATCGGACCCGTCGAGCTTGAAGTAGCTCGAGCAGATCCAGGGGCCGCGCACCTTCAGCGAGCCGTAGGCCTCGCCGTCCCAGGGCAGCGCCTTGCCGTCGTCGTCGACGATCTTCATCTCGACCCCGAAGATCGGCCGCCCCGCCTTCTGCCGGAGCTTGGCGAAGGCTTCCGGGTCGTAGCGGTCGCGCGCCTCCCAGGAGGCATTGGCACTGCCCAGGGGGCTCATTTCCGTCATGCCCCAGCCGACGCGGGTTTCCACGCCGTGGCGCTCGAAGGCCTCCATGATCGAGAGCGGGCAGGCCGCACCCCCGACGATCACCTGCTCGAGGGACTCAACGGTCTTGCCGCTCTCGCGCAGGTAGGCGAGGAGGTTGAGCCACACCGTGGGCACCCCGGCGGAACGGGTGACCTGCTCTTCGTTCATCAGCGCGGTCAGCGTCTCGCCATCGCCCATCTTGCTGCCCGGGAATACGATCTTCGAACCCACCATGGGCGCCGCGTAGGGAAGGCCCCAGGCGTTGACGTGGAACATGGGGACGATGGGCAGCACCACGTCATTGCGGGAGATACCGAGGGCGTCCGGCATGAGCGTCGCGTAGGCGTGGAGCATCGTCGAGCGGTGCGAGTAGAGGACGCCCTTCGGGTTGCCGGTGGTGCCGGAGGTGTAGCAGAGGGCGCAGGCCTGTCGCTCGTCCAGCTCGGGCCAGTCGAACTGGTCCGAGTGGCCGTGCACCAGGCGCTCGTAGCAGATGGCGCCGGGGAGCGAGGTTTCGGGCATGTGCGCCTCGTCCGTGAGCACCACCCAGTGCTCAACGCCGGGGCACTTGTCGGCGACGGCCTCGACCAGGGGCAGGAAGTCGGCGTCGACGAAAACGGCGCGGTCTTCAGCGTGGTTGATGATGTAGACGATCTGCTCCGGGAACAGGCGCGGGTTGATCGTGTGGCAGACGTAGCCGCTGCAGGCGGCGGCATAGTAGGTCTCGAAGTGGCGGTAGTCGTTCCAGGCCAGGGTGGCGACGCGGTCGCCGCTGGCCAGGCCCCAGCTTGCGATGGCGTTGGCGAGCTGGCGGGTGCGGCGGAAGGCGTCGCGGTAGCGGTAGCGGTGCCGCGGGTTGTCGCGGGTGACGGAGACGATCTCGCTGTCACCGTTGACGCGGTCGGCATGTTGCATGATCGAGGTGATCGTCAGCGGCACGTCCATCATCAATCCGTTCATGCTGTTCTCCTTAGTGACGGATGGGTGAATTCACGGTTGCCCTGCCTCACCGGCCGGCAAGAGCCGCCAGCGCTCGGCATCGTCCGCGCGGGCCGCGCGTCCCTCCTGCTCCAGTTTTATCAGGTGCGCGGCCATCGACAACTTCGCCCAGCGGTGCAGCGCCGGGTCGACGTCATCGTAGACCACTTTCACCAGTGTATCCGGGTCCGTCTCGCCGAGGCGCTCGAGGCCGCCGACGACCTTCGCCTCGCGCAGCAGCCGGTGGCGCACCAGCCGGTCCACCTCGCGGCGGCTGTCCTCGATCAGGGTGCCGTGGCCGGGCGCGATCACCCTCACCGGGTAGTCGAGCAGCAGCTTGAGCGAGCGGATATAGGCGGCCATGTCGCCCCCCGGGGGAATGATCACGACCGTGGAGCCCTGCATGATGTGATCGCCGGCGAAGAGCATGCCCTCCTCCTCCAGCAGCAGGCAGAAATGGTTGCTCACGTGCCCCGGCGTATGCAGCGCCAGTAGCGAGAGCTCCCCGGTGACCAGCCGCTGCTCGTGGGTGAGCTCGACATCGGGCCGGAAGCTCTCGTCCTGGTGATCGTCGCCGTAGGGCAAGGCGCCGTGCACCTCGGCCCCGGTGGCCTCGGCCAGCGCCTGCCAGGCCGGCGAGTGGTCCGGGTGCGTGTGGGTGCAGACGATGTAGCGGATCGGCCCCCCGGCGGCGGCGAGAATCGCGTCCACGTGGGCCGGCAGCGCCGGGCCCGGGTCAACGACCACCACGGCCTCCCGCCCGAGCAGGTAGGTATTCGTCCCCGGGCCGGTCATGGGGCCCGGGTTCGGCGCGACCAGGCGGGTCACCAGCGGCGACAGGCGCTCCGGCTGTCCAGGCACCAGGGCCATGTCAGGGCTCCAGCAGTCCGCGGATCGGCTGCACCGGGTCGACCTCGGCATCGTAGTCCACGCCCGGCACCTCGAAGCCGAAGAGGCGCAGGAACTCCTGCCGGTAGCCGCTGAAGTCCGAAAGCTCGTCCAGGCTGTCGCTGTCGATCCGCTCCCAGAGTTCGGCCACCTCGGCCTGTACGGCCGGATCGAGTTCCAGGCGGTCGGCGCGCAGCCGGCCCTCGTCATCGAGGAACGGCTCGTCGCCGTAGAGGGATTCGCTGAACAGGCGGTAGATCTGCTCGATGCAGCCCTCGTGTGTACCGCGGGCTTTCATCACGCGGAACAGGATCGCGAGATAGATCGGCATGGCCGGGATCGCGGCGCTGGCCTGCGTGACCACCGCCTTGAGCACGGAAACGCGGGCATCGCCGCCGCGGGGCGCGAGGCGTTCGCGCAGGGCCAGCACGCGCCGGTCGAGATCCTTCTTGGCGGCGCCGATGGTGCCGTGCCAGTAGATGTCCCAGGTGATCTGCTCACCGATATAGGTATAGGCGGTGGTCTTGCAGCCGTCGGCCAGCACGCCGGCCTCGTCGAGGGCCTCGATCCAGAACTGCCAGTCCTCGCCGCCCATGACCGCGACGGTGTTGTCGATCTCTTCCTGCGTGGCAGCCTCCAGGTGGAAGTCCTGGATCTCGCCCTTGTCGGTATTGATACCCTTCTGCGTGGTGTCCTTGCCGATGGGCTTCAGGGTGGATGCGTGCAGCTCGCCGGTGACCGGGTGCTTGCGCCGCGGGGCCGCCAGGCTGTAGACGACGAGATCGACGCTGCCGAGGTGTTCGCGAATCGCCGCGATGGCCTGGTCCTTGAGCTCGCTCGAGAAAGCATCACCGTTGATGCTCCAGGCGCCGAGGCCCGCGGCCTCCGCCTCGGCGTGAAAGGCAGCCGAGTTGTACCAGCCTGCCGTGCCCGGCTTGCGTTCCGTGCCCGCCTTCTCGAAGAAGATACCGAGCGTGGCCGCACCGGAGCCGAAGGCAGCCGTGACCCGGGAGGCGAGGCCGTAGCCCGTGGAAGCGCCGATGACCAGGACCCGCTTGGGCCCATTCTCCAGCGGCCCCTGTGCCTTGACGAACTCGACCTGGGCGCGCACGTTGGCGGCGCAGCCCGCCGGGTGGGTGGTAGTACAGAGAAAGCCCCGGACCTTCGGCTTGATGATCATGCTGTGCTCCCGGATTGTCGCAGGCGCTGTCGTAACCTGCCGTGGTCAAAACGGCGAGAGTCTAGCACGCTCACCGCTAGCGGTGGTCGGGCAGGTTGGTGATCCAGACCGTCTGGTAGGGGGCGAGCACCATCTGTTCTACGCGGGACTGGAACGGCCGGCCGGAGAGGAGATCCTGCCAGGCGTCGGTGTCGATGAGGTTGATGTCGGCGAGGTTGAGAGTCTGCTCCAGCGCGCTCACGTTGCTGATGCAGAAGATGCTCTGCCGCCGGTCCGCGCTCTGGCGCCAGAAGCCGAACAGCTGGGCGCCGAGGTGCAGTGTGAACTGGGTGGCGTTCGGGTGGAAGGCCGCCTGGCGCTGGCGGATCTCCAGCAGTTCCATCAGTGCGCGGTAGACCACGCCGTGCTCGCTCGCCGGATCGGCGAGCGCCTCTTCCAGCGCGGCGAGATTCCACTGGTGCCGGTTGATGGAGCGCGGGTGCCCGGTCTCCTCCACGCGCTCGTGGTCGTTGTGCGTGGCCAGCAGGCTGTGGATGTAGATCCCCGGGATGCCCTCGAGACCGAGCATGATGGCGTGGGCACAGAGAAAGCGCGGGATGTTGTGCTCGTCGGGTCCCTCCACGGTGCCCTGCAGCGCGTCGAAGAGCGCGATGTTGATCTCGTAGGGCTTGCTCTCGCCATCGGCCAGCCGGCGGTAGGACACGTGGCCGCCGAAGCGGCGCATGGTGCCGATGAGCGCCTGCAGCTCCTCCTCGGACAGGAGCCCCTCGGCGGGGCGCAGCCCGATACCGTCGTGGGAAGCGATGAAGTTGAAGTAGGCCGTGCCGTGCTGCGGCGGCGGCATGCTCATCATCCACTGCTTGAGATAGGTGCAGTCGCCGGTCACCAGCGTGTTCAGCAGCAGCGGCGGCAGGGAGAAGTTGTAGACGCAGTGCGCCTCGTTACCGTTGCCGAAGTAGGACAGGTTCTCCTGGTTCGGGATATTGGTCTCGGTAATGAGCATCGCGTCCGGGCGCGCGTGGGACACCAGCGTGCGTAGGAGGCGCACGACCTCGTGGGTTTCGTCGAGGTTCAGGCAGCTGGTGCCGGGCACTTTCCACAGGAAGGCGATGGCGTCCAGGCGGAAGATGCGCACGCCGTTGTCGAGATAATGGCGCACGATGCGCACCATCTCTGCGAGGACCCGCGGGTTGCGGAAGTCCAGGTCCACCTGGTCGGGGCTGAAGGTACACCACACGTGCCGGGGGCCGTCCACGGCCTCGACCTCCCGCAGCAGCGGCGTGGTCCGCGGGCGCACCACGGCGTCCAGGTTGGTGTGAGGGTCCGCGGTGACGAAGAAACCCCGCCCCGGGTCCCGGTTCGCCAGAAAGTTCTGGAACCACTCACCGCCCGCCGAGCAGTGGTTGATGACCAGGTCGGCCATGAGGTCGTACTTGTCGGCAATGGCCTGGATGTCTTCCCAGTCGCCGAGTTCCTCGTTCACGCTCTGGTAGTCGAGCACCGAGAAGCCGTCATCGGAGCTGTAGGGGTAGAAAGGCAGGATGTGTACGCCGGAAACGCGCCCCTGCAGGTAGCGGTCGAGGAAGTGCTTGAGGGTGCGCAGCGGCGCTTCGTCAGGCGCAAGGATCGAGCCGCCGTAGCTGAGCACAAGGGCATCGCCCTGGTCCCACTGGTTGACGTGCGCCGGGGGCGCGGGCACATCGGCCTCGAGGCGCATGATCGCGAGCAGCTCCTGCGCGAGCGCAGAGCAATCGGGGGCCGGCTCGACCTCCCGGTAGATGAAGGCGAGGTGCTGGGCGACGCGCTCGCTGAGCGTCAGCGCCTGGTCGCTGCTGCCGGACCGCATATCAATGGCCGGACACCTCCTGGTGATCGAGTTCCACGGCCTCGCTGAGCCGATCGAGGATATCGGGCATGGCGCTGGTCACCCGGGACCAGCTCGGGATGAAGGGCCGCTCCTTGGGCCGGGCGAGGAAGGCCTCGCCGGCCTTCATGATGTTGTCGGCGAACAGCTCCACGGCTTTCTCTTCCTTGTGGATGTCGAAATCCAGGCCGTTCATGAGCGCGTCGGTGTTGTAGGTCTCCACGAAGTCGAGCGCAATGCGGTAGTAGGTGGCCTTCACGGAGCGGAAGGTCTCCGGGCTGAGGACCACGCCGCGCGTGGCCAGCTTGCGAAACAGCGCCTTGCAGATATCGATGGACATGCGCGAAAGACCGTCGCGGTCGTTGTTCTCGGACAGCGACTGGTGCTTGTGGTCGTAGCTGTCGGCGATATCCACCTGGCAGAGGCGGTTGTTGGCGTAGTTGCGATACATCTCCGACAGCACGCCGATCTCCAGGCCCCAGTCGCTGGGGATGCGCAGGTCACGGAGCACATCACGGCGGAAGGAGAACTCGCCGGCGAGGGGATAGCGGAAGCTGTCCATGTACTCGAGGTATTCGACCTCGCCCACGGTCTTCTTGAGGGCCCGGAGCAGCGGCGTGACCAGCAGCCGGCTGACGCGGCCGTTGATGCGCCCGCCCGCGACCCGGGCGTAGAAGCCCTTGCAGAACTCGTAGTTGAACTGCGGGTGCGCGACCGGGTAGATGAGCCGCGCGAGCAGGTCGCGGTCGTAGGTGGTGATATCGCAGTCGTGCAGGGCGATGGACTCTGCCCGGGCGGTGGCGAGAATGTAGCCCATGCAGTACCAGACGTTGCGCCCCTTGCCCATCTCCCGGGGAGCGAGGTCGAGCGCGCGGAGCTCCTCGTCGAGGGCCATGAGCCGCGGCCCGTCGTGCCAGAGAATACGGTGCTCCTGCGGCAGGCAGGAAAAGAACCGGTGAGCGTGGCGGAACTGCTCCGCGTCGGCCCGGTCCAGGCCGATCACGATCTGGCTGAGATACGGCACCGCGGCGAGATGCTCTACGATGCGAGGCAGCGCCTCCCCTTCCAGCTCCGAGAACAGCGACGGCAGCAGCAGGCCAAGCGGGCGCTTGCGGGAGAACGCCAGCAGTTCCGCCTCCAGGTCGGCGACCGGGCGCCGGGAGAGGTTGTGCAGGGTGGTGATGATGCCGTTCTGGTAGAAGTCGCCCATGCGGTCGCTAGCTGTCCTGTGTTACCAAACCGTTCTCACACAGCCACTGCGTGACGCCCTCGGCCCAGCCGGCGGGGCCCACGGCGTCGCTGCACAGGACGCCCTCGTCGCGCCGGACGGGCGGCAGGGGGCGATCCGGTGCTCGCACCAGGAGCGCCGTGCCGGCGCTCTCCAGCATCGGTACGTCGTTGGCACCGTCGCCGGCGGCGAGATCCTTAATATGTCGGATGCCACGGGCCATGGCAAATTGCGCCCGTAGCCAGCGCAGGGCTTCTCCCTTGTCTGCTTCGCCGCCGAGACTGTAGAAGCGGCCGCCGCGGCTGACCTTCGCACCGCCTGCGGCACAGGCCGCGAGGAAGGCCTCCAGCGTCGCGTCATCGCCGCGCCACTGCACCGGCTCGCTGTACTCGCGGGCATTGGCCAGCGCCGCCTGGGCGGGTGGCAGGCCGGTCATGGCGGCGATGCCGGCCTCGCCGGCCCGGGCGAAGTACTCGAACCGGCCCGGGAACTCGCCCTCCAGGCGCTCGAGGAGCGCAATCCAGCGCGCCCGCGGCGCGGCCAGTTCGCGGACCCAGTAGCCGTCGCGCGCGACCGTGCCCGCGGGCTGCTCGGCAAAGTAGCCCTCGGGGATAAACACCGCGGCGCCGTTCTCCACGACGAAGGGATGCCCATTGGCGAGCCGTCGGCGCAGGGCGACCATCTCGGCGCGGGTCTTGCTCGAGACCAGCACCAGCGGAATCCCCAGCGCGTCGAGCAGATCGATGGCCGGTTGCGCAGCGGCGTGACTGTAGCTGTGGTGGTCCAGCAGCGTGCCGTCGAGGTCGGAGAAGACCAGGAAGGCGCTGCCGGCGGGGCGCCCGTCCCCGGCGCCAGCTTCCGCGCGACCGGAAGCACTGAGTGGAACGCTGTTCATGGTCGGTTACAGGCCCTCGACCTTGACGATCTGCCGGTCATTATCGAGGGAGTAGATGACATCCATATGGTCGGGCAGCTCGGCGAGGCAGTGACGGGTCAGGCGTTCGAAGTACTGCACGAAACGGGCCACCTCTTCATCGCTCATGACGGCGGCACCGGCGCCCGCCCGGGCGCGGAGCTTGTGCTCCTGCTCCAGGCGCCAGCGATACACGCAGTCAAAGGAGGGGGCGCGCAGCATCACCCAGCGGTCCACCCCGGCATAGAGGGGCAGGAAGGCATCGCGAAGCGCGTCATTGACGTAGCGGCGCCAGCGTCCGCCCGCGTCCTCCGTCGCCTCCAGCGCATTCACGGGTTCGGCCAGCGCCTCCGCGGCCTGTGGCCGGGCGCCGAGGCACCAGCCCTCGAGCAGGATTACGGCGACCGGGGCCTCGACGCGGTCCCAGCGCGCGGCCGGCGCGCGGTCGTCGCTCGCCTTGTCGAACCGCGGCACGTGAACCACCGTGGTGCCCCCCTGCCCCACCAGGTGGCTCACCGTCGCGCGAAGCAGATCGATATCGTGGGTGCCCGGCACGCCGCGGGTTGCGAGGAGGGGGTGAACCGTCGCCGCGAGCGAGGCGCGTTCTGCACGGGTGAGATAGAAGTCATCGAGGGAAAGGGCCAGGGCGGACAGGCCGTGCTCCTCGCGGAGCGCCTGCACCAGCCAGCCGCAGCAGGTGCTCTTGCCGGAGCCCTGGCTGCCGTTGACACCGATGAGCAGCGGCCTGCCGCGCTCGCGATGCAGGGCGGCCAGCTGTCGGGCGAGGGGCGCGAAATAGCGACCCGCCAGCCCGGCGTAGGCCAGCGGCAGGCGCTCGGCCTCGAGCCAGGCGCGCTCCCAGCCCGCGACGGGACGATCAGTGGCTGTCACGGCTACCCTTCTCCTGCCTGCTCCCCCTCAATGCTACCGCGTCCGGCGACCGAAGCGGGCGGCAGGTCGAAGGAAGGGCTACAGGAGCAGGCGGCGGATATCGCCGAGCAGCCCGAGCAGCGTTTCCATGAATCGCCCGGCATCGCCGCCGTTGATCACCCGGTGATCGTAGGACAGGCCCAGGGGCAGCAGGGTGCGCGGCTGGAAGGCGCTGCCGTCCCAGACCGGCTGCACGCCCGCGCGGCCGACGCCGAGGATACCCACCTCCGGCGTATTGATGATCGGGGTGAAGCCGCGACCGCCGATGCTGCCGAGGCTCGACACCGTGAAGCAGCCGCCCTGCATGTCCGCGGGCTTCAGCTTCCGGTCCCGGGCCGCGCCGGCCATGGCGATGACCTCCTCGGCCAGCTCCCAGAGCGACTTGCGGTCGACGTCGCGGATCACCGGCACCATCAGCCCCGCCGGCGTATCCACGGCCATGCCGACGTGCACGTAGTCCTTGAAGGTCAGCGCATTGCCGCCGTCGGAGAGTGAGGCGTTGAACTTCGGGTGAGCGCGGAGCGCCGTCGCACAGGCCTTGAGCAGGAACGGCAGCGGTGTGAGCCGCGTGCCGCGCTCTGCCGCCTCTTCCTTCAGCGACTTGCGGAAGGCTTCGAGCTCGGTGATGTCCGCATCGTCGAACTGGGTGACATGCGGCACGTTCAACCAGCTGCGCTGCATATTCGCCGCGGTGAGCTTGTCGAGCTTGCTGCGCTGCTCCACCGAGACCGGGCCAAAGGCCGCGAAATCCACCTCGGGCACGGGCGGGACGCCCGCGCCCGCCGCCGGTGCGGGCCCCTCCTTGAGGGCTTTCTGCACATAGCCCTGGAGGTCTTCCTTGAGAATCCGGCCCCGCGGACCGCTGCCGCTCACCTGGCCCAGCTCGACACCGAGTTCCCGGGCCAGCTTGCGCACCGCCGGGCCGGCGTAGACGTCCTGCGCCGGTGGCGCGACGGTCGCGGCGGGTGCCGCCGCAGGCGCCGGCGTCGGTGCGGCGGGCTCCTGGGTGGCAGGCCCGCTGTCCTCGACCTCCGAGGTCGCGACGGGCTGCGACCCGGTCTCCTGTTCCGGCCGGGACTGCTTCTGCTCCGCGGCTTTCTCCGTCGGTACGGGTTCGGCCGCAGCGGCCGGCGTCGCGCCGCGCAGCCTCAGCAGCAGGTCGCCCTCGCGGACCGTCGCCCCGGCCTCGACGAGGATTTCAACGACCTCGCCGGCCGCCGGCGCCGGCACCTCCATCGAGGCCTTGTCGGACTCGAGCACGACCAGGCTGTCGCCCTCCTCGACCCTGTCGCCGACGGCGACAGACACCTCGACGAGATCGACCGGGTCTTCCGTGCCGATATCCGGGACCGGTACGTCCATGACGGTCTCACCGCCTGCGCCGTCGGGCGCGGCATCGGCACCGGCCGCGGAGCTCTCGCTTCCGGAATCGCCGGCATCCGCTTCAGCCGGGCCCGGTGCATCGGCCTC
>CAJWWA010000083.1 GCA_913048495.1 uncultured Halieaceae bacterium | reverse complement strand
TGCTTTACTCACCGCTCCGCAACGACAGACCTCAAATCGCCGGGAGAAGCCCATGACCCTGCACCGCCGCCTGCGCGCCGCCGGCGCCGCCTGCCTGACCGCCGTCCTCCTCATCGCCTGCGGCGGTGAGAGCGAGCCGGTCCCCGAGACCCCGGGCAAGCCGCGCGTCGCCCTGGTGATGAAATCCCTCGCCAACGAGTTCTTCATCAACATGGCGGCCGGCGCCCGCGCTCACCAGGCGGAGAACGCAGACCGTTACGAACTCATCGTCAACGGCATCAAGAACGAGAGCGATCTCGCCCAGCAGGTGTCGCTGGTGGAGCAGATGATGGCCTCGCAGGTGGACGTGATTGTCATCGCCCCGGCAGATTCGAAAGGGCTGCTGCCGGTCGCGAAGCGCGCGGTCGACCAGGGCATCGTGGTGGTCAATATCGACAACCGCCTCGACGCCGAGGCCCTCGCCGCCATGGACCTGCGCATTCCCTTCGTGGGGCCGGACAACCGCGAAGGCGCCTACCGGGTAGGCCTCGCCCTTGCCGAGACGCTCGAGCCCGGCGCCGAGGTGGCGATCATCGGCGGCATCCCCAGCGCCTTCAACGCCCGGGAGCGCGCCGCGGGCTTCCGCGACGCCATGGCCGAGGCCGGCATGACGGTGGTCACCGAGCAGGCCGCGGACTGGGAACAGGCAAAGGCCGCCACGGTCGCCGCCGCCGGCGCCGCGGGCAGCGGCAGTGCCCTGCTGATCGAGCGGGTAGCGGACGGCCGGGCAGCCGGGTGAATCGTCCGAAACCCGGCCGTAATTACTTTGTAATGAAAGTATTGTAAGCCCCGCCGCTCTGCGGTCTCGACCTAAAAAAATGTTCTAAATCGGCAACTTACTTGCATTTTGCCCTGACTCCTGTATCATTCAGGGCAAATTTGATTTGGGACTAAACCATTACACCCGAAAATATCGATGGGCCCCGGAAGACCGCAAGCCTCCGGGTCCCGACAGTCGACGATGGCGCAGCTGTTCACCGCCTGATCAGCGAGTGCCCCCCGCTCGACGAGAACTCCCTTTACTGCAACCTGCTTCAGTGCGACCACTTCGCGGCGACCACCGTCGTCGCGGAACAGGATGGCGACGTGGTGGGATGTATCTCGGGGTATCTCGTACCGGCGCGGCCGGACACGCTGTTCATCTGGCAGGTCGCCGTCGGCGCCGCCGCCCGGGGCCAGGGTCTCGCCCTGCGCATGCTCCAGCACCTGCTCGAGCGCCCCGCCTGCCGCGCCGTGCGCTTCATGGAGACGAGCATCACGCCCGACAACGGCGCCTCCTGGGGGCTTTTCCGCAAGCTGGCGGAGTCCCAGGGCGCACCGCTGGCCGACAGCGACTGGTTCGACCGGGACCGGCATTTCGGCGGCGCCCACGACAGCGAACAGCTGGTCCGGATCGGCCCCTTCGCGGCCGCCGAAGAGCGAGCATCCACCCTTAACGAACGCAACGAAGAGAGGAACACGGCATGAACATCTTCAAGGAAACTGAATCGGAAGTTCAGAGTTATGCACGCTCCTTCCCGCGCGTCTTCCACCGCGCCCAGGGCGAATACATCTATGACGAGGACGGCAACGCCTACCTCGATTTCCTCGCCGGCGCCGGTGCCCTGAACTACGGCCACAACAACGCCGTGCTCAAGGAGAAGCTCCTCGCCTACATCGCCGAAGACGGCATCACCCACGGCCTCGACATGCACAGCCGTGCCAAGGCGGACTTCCTGGAAACGCTGCGCGACAAGATCCTGAAGCCCCGCGGCCTCGACTACCGCGTGCAGTTCACGGGCCCGACCGGCACCAACGCCGTGGAAGCGGCGATGAAGCTCGCGCGCAAGGTCAAGGGCCGGGAGACGATCATCTCCTTCACCAACGGCTTCCACGGCGTCAGCCTGGGCGCCCTGACGGCGACCGGCAACGCACACCACCGCGGCGGCGCGGGTACGCAGCTCGCCGGCATTGCCCGGGTACCCTACGACGGCTACCTCGGCAAGGGCGTGGATACCACCGCCTACCTCGACAAGCTGCTGTCTGACGGCAGCTCCGGCATCGATCACCCGGCGGCCGTGCTCGTGGAGCCGGTCCAGGGTGAGGGTGGCGTGAACGCCGCCTCCGCCCAGTGGCTGCGCAACCTCGAGAAGGTCTGCCGCAAGCACGACATGCTGCTGATCGTGGACGACATCCAGGCGGGCTGCGGCCGCACCGGCACCTACTTCAGCTTCGAAGGCGCCGGCATCAAGCCGGACATCGTCACCCTGTCGAAGTCCATCAGCGGCTACGGCCTGCCCATGGCGGTGGTACTGCTGCACCCGGAGCTGGATGCCTGGAAGCCCGGTGAGCACAACGGCACCTTCCGCGGCAACAACATGGCGTTCCTGACGGCGAAGGCGACCATCGACGAGTTCTGGTCCGACAACGCCTTCAGCGACAGCGTCAAGCGCAAGGGAGCCTACGTGGCCAAGCGCCTGCAGCGCATGGCGGACGAGTACGGCGAGGGTCACTTCTCCGTGCGCGGCCGTGGCATGTTCCAGGGCCTCAACTGCGTCTGTGGCGAGCTCGCCGGCAAGATCGCCGCGCGCTGCTTCGAACAGCGCATGATCATCGAGACCTGTGGCGCGGAGGACGAGGTCATCAAGATCTTCTGCCCGCTGACCATCTCGGACGCGAACCTCACCAAGGGCCTCGACATCCTCGAGAAGGCCGTAGCCGAGGTCTGCGCCGAGACCGATGAAATGCCCGAAGCCACGGAAGTGTTCGAGCTGCGCCGCGCCTCCTGAGGCCGGCCCGGTCAGCGAACCCGTGAGCACCCGAAAAGCAATAGGAGTCTAGGAATGATTGTCAGGACCCTGGCGGAGGCGCAGGCCTCCGGCCGGCGCATCGTGTCGCCGGACAACAACTGGGAAAGCACGCGCATGTTGCTCAAGAACGACAACATGGGCTTTTCCTTCCACATCACCACGATCTACGCCGGTGCCGACTTCCGCATGCATTACAAGAACCACCTGGAGTCGGTGTACTGCGTGAGCGGTGAAGGCGAGGTGGAGACGCTGGCCGACGGCAAAAAGTACCCGATCGCCCCCGGCACCCTCTACATCCTCGACAAGCACGATGAGCATGTCCTGCGGGCCTTCAGCGAGATGACCATGGCCTGCGTGTTCAACCCGCCCCTGTCGGGCAAGGAAGTGCACAACGCGGAAGGCGCGTACGAGCTGGACGCGGAGGAGATCGACGCGTGAATACCCACACGGTAGAAAAGATCGGCGGGACGTCGATGCTCGACTACCGCGCAGTTCGCGACAACATCTTTCTGCACGGCGGCGACAGCGACAATCTCTACGGCCGCGTGTTCGTGGTGTCGGCCTACGGCGGCATCACGAACCGCCTGCTCGAGCACAAGAAGAGCGGGCGCCCCGGCGTCTACGCGCTGTTCTCCGGCAGCCAGCAGGACTCGTCCTGGCGCGAGGAGTTCGAGACGTTGCGCGAGGAGATGCACACCCTGAACGCCGAGCTGTTCGAGGACCCCGCCGAGACGAAGCGCGCCAACGGCTTTATCGACGAGCGGCTCTACTCCGCGGAAGCCTGCCTGCAGAACCTGGCCAAGCTCTGTGACCACGGCCACTTCAGCCTCGAGGCACACCTCGACACGGTGCGCGAGATGCTCGCCAGCCTCGGCGAGGCGCACAGCGCCTGGAACACCGCGCAGCTGCTGCAGCGCGACGGCGTCAACGCAGTCTTCGTGGATCTCACGGCCTGGCGCAGCGAGGAGCACCTGCCGTTGGACGACCGCATCCGCGAGGCCATGGCGGAGATCGACGTGAGCACGACCATGCCCATCGTCACCGGCTACGCGCACAGCGACGACGGCCTGATGGCGAGTTTCGACCGCGGCTACAGCGAAATGACCTTCAGCCGCCTGGCCGTCATCACCGGCGCCAGCGAAGCCATCGTGCACAAGGAGTTCCACCTGTCCAGCGCCGATCCGAAGGTCGTCGGCGAGGACAAGGTCGTCCCCATCGGCCGCACCAATTACGACGTGGCCGACCAGCTGGCCAATCTCGGCATGGAGGCCATTCATCCGAAGGCGGCCAAGGGGCTGCGCCAGAGCGGCATTCCCCTGCGCGTGAAGAACACCTTCGAACCGGAACACACGGGAACGCTGATCACCTCCGAGTACGTGAGCAGCAAGCCCTGCGTGGAAATCATCGCCGGCCGCCGCGGCGTATACGCCCTCGAGGTTTTCGACCAGGAGATGGCCGGCCAGGTGGGCCGCCACGACCAGGAGATTCTCGCGATCATCCGCCGCTACAAGGCGGGCATCGTGTCGAAGGACATCAACGCGAACACGATCACGCACTATCTCAACTGCAACCTGAAGACGGTGAAGCGCATCCGTCGCGAGATCGAGGCGCTGTTCCCGAGCGCCGAGCTGGATCAGCAGCGGGTCGCGATCGTATCGGCGATCGGCAGTGACATGCAGATCCCGGGGATCCTGGCGCGCACGGTGACGGCGCTCGCCGACGACTCGGTCTCCGTGCTGGCCATGCACCAGTCCCGCCGCCAGGTGGACATGCAGTTCGTGGTCAACGAGAACGACTACGAGCGCGCTGTCGTAGCCCTGCACCGCAAGCTGGTGGAGCCGATCGACCACGGCCGCGCCATCTCCCTTGCCTCCTGACCGCCGCCTGACGGCCGCCTGAGGAGCGCGCACCCATGGTCGCGTCCTTCGTCCTCTGCCTCCTCGGATTCACCCTCATCGGCATCTCGTCGGCGCGGGCGAGCCGGGGCACCCGGCACGACTACTACCTGGCCGACGGCAACGTGCCGCCCTGGCTGGTAGGGCTGTCCGCGGTCGCCACCAACAATTCCGGCTACATGTTCATCGGGGTCATCGGCTACACCTACGCCACCGGTTTCCCCGCCATCTGGCTCATGCTCGGCTGGCTCCTCGGCGACTACCTGGGCTCCACGTTCATTCACGCCAGGCTCCGCGCCGCGACGCAGGGCTGTGACGAGGTGTCCTACGCGGGCGTGCTGGCGCGCTGGCACGGCGAGCGCAACACCGCACTGCAGCGCACCATCGGCGCCATCTCCCTGCTCTTCCTGATCAGCTACGCCGGCGCGCAGCTGCTCGCCGGCAGCAAGGCCCTGCACGTGCTGTTCGAGTGGCCGCTCTGGGCCGGGGCCGTGCTCGGGTCGGTGCTCGTCGTCGCCTACTGCTTCGCCGGCGGCATCCGCGCCTCCATCTGGACCGACGCCGCCCAGTCGATGGTCATGATCGTGGCCATGACCCTGCTTCTGGTCGTCGCGGTGATCGAGCTGGGCGGCTTCGGCGCCGCCTGGGCCGAATGGAAGGCCATCCCCGAGTTCACGCGCTGGACGCCCCAGGCGCCCGAATTCCTCGGCTGGACCGGCGGGCCGCTGTTCGTGCTCGGCTGGATGGCGGCGGGGCTTTCGGTCATCGGGCAGCCGCACGTCATGGTGCGCTTCATGACCCTCTCGGAGGGGCCCACGGGCATGCGCCGGGCGCGCACCTGGTACTACCTCTGGTTCACCGCCTTCTACTTCGCCGCCACGGCCGTGGGCCTGCTGTCCCGCCTGTACCTGGCGGACAGCGGCGACTTCGACGCCGAGCTCGCCCTGCCGACCATGGCGCTGGAACTGCTGCCCGGGGTGCTCGTAGGGGTCATCCTCGCGGGCATCTTCGCCGCCACCATGTCGACCGCGGATTCGCTGATCCTGTCCTGCTCGGCCGCCCTCACCCACGACCTGTTGCCGCACCGCATCGAGCGGCCGCTGCTGATCAAGGCGTCAACCGTGTTCATGACCGCGGGCGCGCTCGTGCTCGCCCTGTCCGGCAGCGACAGCGTGTTCGCGCTCGTCATCCTGTCCTGGTCGGCGCTCGCCAGTGCCTTCGCGCCGCTGCTCATTGCCCTCGCCCTCGGCGCCCGCCCCTCGCAGGCGCGCGCGCTCACCGCCCTCGCAGTCGGCCTCGGGGTCTCGCTCCTCTGGCGACAGCTCGGGTGGGAATCGGTGGTCTACGAAGGCCTGCCGGGCATCGCCGCCGGCCTGCTGGTGCACGCGGTACCCGCGGCCGGGCGCAAGGCGTTGCGCGCAGCGCAGTCGTCGGCCTGAAGCGTTCAGGCCGGGGCGTCTTCTCCGGCTGCCATCGGCAGTAACAGGTCCTCCAGGAAAAAGGCCGACAGCGCGGCCCGCCCGGTGACGCCCGCCTTGCGGTAGACCGCCCTCGCCTGCTCCCGCGCCGTGCGCTCGCTGGTGGACCGCACCGCCGCGATTTCCTTGTGCCCCAGTCCCTTGAGGAGCAGCAGGGCGACCTCCTGCTCCGCAGCGGTCAGTTCCCAGCGCTGGAACTGTTCCTCGATCGCCGCGCCGAGCCCGCGCAGCACCTGCTGGTTCTCGCTGCGCCAGCGGGTGGCCTCGGCCTGCGCCGCTGAAAGATCCGATTGCAAAGTGGATACCGCCGCTCGCGCGGCCTGCAGGCGACGCCAGAGCAGGATCGCGCCGCTCAACGCCAGGATCAGGACGAAGCCCTCCGCGAGGAGGTGGGCCATGCCGCTGCCCTCGCCGTAGTCCGCGACCAGGTCCGAGGCAACGAGGCCTGCGATGACCACGAACAATACCAGGGACGCGATCGACAGCCGTCCTTCCTGTGCGTCATCCGACTTAAAGCTCGACAAATCAACCACCTGCGACCGCCTGCGTCATGCGGCGCATTGTAGCACCGGCCGCGTGGTACGACGATGAAAGGCAAGCGAAAGGTACGCAGGAGCGATGCCATGAACGATGCAACGACGAATTCCCCGAACCACGAAACGCCGGAAACGCCGCCCATGGAGCCCGGCCGGGAGATCAAGGTCTGGGACCTGCTGGTGCGCCTCGGACACTGGACGCTGGTGATCGCGTTCACCATCGCCTGGTTGACCGGCGAGGAGGAAAGCGCACTGCACATCTGGTCGGGTTACATCATTGCCGGTGTGGTAGCGCTGCGCCTCTGCTGGGGTGTCGTGGGCACACGGCACGCCCGCTTCAGCGATTTCGTGCGCGGCCCGCGGGCGGTGTTCGCTTACCTGCGCGGCCTTGCCGCGGGGACCGCCCCGCGCTACCTCGGCCACAACCCGGCCGGCGGTGCGATGACGGTCCTGCTGCTGGTTGCGCTCGCCGTTACCACGGTCAGCGGCATGATGGTTTACGCGATCGAGGAGAACGCAGGGCCCCTGGCCGGTTTCGTCGCCTCGACGGACGCGCCGTCGCCCGCCCTCGGCCTCGTACCCATGGCCCTGGCCGATGACGATGAAGAGGAGAACGGCCACCGGGTGCATGAGGAGGAAGGCGAGGAACTCTGGGAAGAGATCCACGAGGTCGCGGCCAACCTGTGCCTGGCCCTCATCATCCTGCACATCCTGGGGGTCATCGCCTCGAGTCTCGCCCACCACGAGAACCTGCCGCGGGCGATGGTGACGGGCAGGAAGCGCGCGGAGAACTGAGAACAGGCTGGTGCCCGGAGCCGGGCTCGATGGTCCGGCATCCCGGCCGGCACGCGTGCCGGTTCGACCGCCGAATTTTCAGGCTGGTGCCCGGAGCCGGGATCGAACCGGCACGGCCTTTCGGCCTGGAGATTTTAAGTCTCCTGTGTCTACCAATTCCACCATCCGGGCGCGCGCCGCAGCATAGCACAGGCCGCGCCCGCGGCGCCTTGCGGGACGGGCCGCCGTGCTAGACTGCCGCCGTAGCAACGGCACCGGGATCCCATGGCGGTCGCACGCGCGTTTCTTATCGCCCTCCTCGTCCTCGTCGGCGTTGCCCTGGCCGGCGGGGCCGCTGTTTTCCTGTCCGACCGGGCGCTGTTTGCCACCGCCGGTTACCTCGTCCGCACCTTCACACCCTACCGCCTCGAGCTGGAGGCGCCGGTGCTGGACCGGCGTGCCGGCAGCCTCACGGTAGCGGGCGCACGCTTGTTCCAGCAGGGGCACGACGGTCCGCCGCTGCTGGCGGTGCAGGCGCTCGAGCTGGGCCGGCTGCCGGCTCTTCTCCGCCGCGGCGATGTACGCGAGACCACCGTCTCGGCCGCCAGCGTTCAGGCCTACGTGGACTCCACGGACAGCACCGAGGACCCGGACCCGGCGGACTGGCTGCGGCAGACCCGCTGGCTGCCGAAGACGCTGGACGTCGGCGTGCTGCACGTGATCACCCGCAGCGAAGACGTGCGTATCGTGCCCCTGCGCAACAATCACGGGCACTGGGACGAAGCCGGGACCTTTTCGCTGACCAGTACGGCCACGCTGCCCCGGAAAACACTGCAGCTCGCCTGTACCCTGGAGGAGCCGGCACCGGACTCGCTCGATCTCTCGGCGACCATCACCACGCCCGCCGACGAGAGCCAGGTGAACCTGCGTGGCTCCCTCGCCGCGCGCGGCGGCGACCTCAGCTACCGCTTCTCGCTCGACGGCGACTACCGTCGCGTCGAGACCCTGCTGCAAACCCTGGATGACCAGGCCTACGGCTTCGCAGGGAGGCTGCGGCTGCAGGGGGCACTCACCGGCAACCTCGAATCGGCGGACCTGGCCGTGAGCGAACTCGCCCTCGACAACCACCCCGACTACGACTTCAGCGCCACCGGCAACCTGCGCTGGCGCCGCGGTGAGCCGGTCACCGCTGCCCTGTCGGCCCGCGGCACCATGGACGACCTCGGCCCCTTCGCCGCGCTCCTCGGTACCGACCTCTCGGCGCTCGGCACGGTGGACGCAGCGCTGGAACTCGACGGCACCCTGCGCCGCCCCCGGGTCCGTCACTTCGAGTTCACCAGCCGCAGCGATAGCGGACTGGCGCTGACGATCCTGCCGACCGACGACGCCCTGTTCCTCGACGAGCAACTGCCCACGGATATCGCCCTCAGGCTGCGCGCCACCGGGCCGTCGGCCGCTTCGCTGAACCCCTGGGTGCAGGACCTCCCGGTCGAGACCGGGCCCTGGACCGTCACGGGCACGGTCCGGCGCCGGGGCGATGCGCTGACCGTTGACGGATTGACGCTCAACGTGGAAGACGTGCTGGGCGGGCGCGTCAGCGCCGGCGGCGCGATCGACAGCATTGCCAGCGCCGGCGACGACGGGCTGCGCTTTGCCGGACTCGACCTCGCGCTGGACGCCAGCGGCCTGTCCCTCGCCGCGCTGGCCGCCACTGCCGGGGCACCGCTACCGGCGCCCGTGGACGGCGACCTCTCCCTCACCGCGACCCTGGCGGGCGACGACCATGCGCTGGCGGCACGCGCGATCGACGCCAGGGCCGACGTGGCCGGGGGTTCCACCCGGGTGGAGGGAACCGTGGAGCAGCTTATGGCGCTCGAGGGCGTGGACCTGGCGATCACGACTCGCGGACTGGACCTGTCGACGTTGACCGACAGCCTGCTGCCCGAGTCACTGGACAGGCTCCTGGCCGGAGGGCGGGTCAGCGGTCGCTATCACCTTCGCCACGACAGCGACGACTGGCGCCTCGAGAACCTGGACCTCGCCCTGGCCGGTGCGGAGCGCATCGACCTCGCCGTGACCGGCACCGTCGAGCAGCTGGCCCGGGCTCCACGCGCCCAGCTCGAGGCCCGCTACCAGATCAAGCGCCCGCCCGACGACACGGGCATCGGCCTGCCGCCCGGGGACGGCACCGCCGTACTGGATCTCAGCGCCGAGCGTCAGCTCGTGGGCCTGCATGCGTTTCTCGGCGAAACGGACCTGACCAGCATCGTCGAGATCAAGCGCGACACTGCCGGCATCACGGGACTGCGGGCGGAGGTGAACGCGCCGCGGCTGCACCTGCCGGACCTGGCCCGCATGCAGGCGCAGCAGCAGCTCGCTGCCGACGCCGGCGGCCGGAATGGCGCGGGGGCCCGGGCAAAGGACGACCGGCCCTTCGCCCGCGTCCCCACCTACCCCGTCGAGCTGCGTCTCGACATCGGCGACATTACCGGCAGCAACACGCGGTTCAGGAATTTCGTTGTCGGGCTTCGCGGGGCGGACCGCCGCTTCACGCTCGGCCGCTTCGACGTGGAATACGCGGGCGGCGCCGTGCAGCTGCGCGGCGTCGCCGATTTCAGCGGCGACGAGGCGGCTATCAGCGTCGCCGGTGAAGCGCTCAGCCTGCCGATCACCGAGTTGGCCGAAGACCTCGGCTACGGTGGCGAGATCGAGGGAATCATGAGCCTGCGCGGCGGGCTTACCACCCAGGCCGCCTCCCTCGACGCCCTCGTGCCCAACGTGGATGGCAGCATCGCCGGGGCCGTCGCCGACGGCTACATCGAGGGCGCCGCCTTCGACCTGCTGATGACGGACCTCGTCTCCTGGCTGTTGCTCGGGGGCATCCTGCAGGAAAACACCAACTTCGAATGCGGCATGGCGAAGTTTCTCATCGAGGACGGCGTTGCCCGCAGCGAGGGCATCTACCTGGCGACAAAACACATGATCGCCGAGGGGAAGATCACGCTGGACTTCCCGCAAAAATCGCTCGACGTGCGCATCGATCCCCGGGCACGGTCCCGCGCGGTACAGATTCCCTCCTCGGTGCGTATCAAGGGACCGATGAACAACCCGGCAATCATTCCTTCACCGATCGCCGCAACGCTCGATGCCTCCGCCAAGCTCCTCTTCCTGGTTCCCGAGCTCGGCATGAAACTCCTGGGCATCAAGCCCGGCAAAGGTAGTCGCGGAAACCCCTGCGCGCCGATCTTTGCAGCCGAGGATGGCAGCGCCCGCTAGCGTGCTACACTCGCGCCGGTCGCAATAAGTACAGGAAAATCCATGGCCTCCGCGCGCGGCGAGTTCAGTTCACGCTTCGGATTCATCATGGCCGCCGCGGGCAGTGCCGTCGGCCTCGGCAACATCTGGGGCTTTCCGACCCAGGCCGCGAGCAACGGCGGCGCGGCCTTCCTGGTCGTCTACCTGCTGCTGGCCTTCACCCTCGCCTACCCGGCCCTCATGGCGGAAATCATCATCGGCCGCCACGCCCACGCCAATGCCGTGAATGCCCTGCAGCGTATTGCCGGCGGGCCCGTGACGCGGCGCCTCGGCGCGACCACCGGGCTGGTCGGCCTGGTCGTGGCGAGCTTCATCCTGAGCTTCTACGCCATCGTCGCGGGCTGGATGATCGCCCACTGCCTCGGCTCCCTGGCGGCCCTCGTCGGTGCGGACGGGGTCGCCAGCTGGCTGACGTCCTTCTCCCTCGGCCGTAACGCGAGCTTCGTGGTCGTCTTCATGCTGCTCACCATCGGCATCATCGCCGAGGGTGTCCACGATGGCATCGAGCGCTGGTCCAGCCGGCTCATGCCCATCCTCCTGGTGACCCTCGTCTGCCTCGTGCTGTACGTGCTCACCCTCGACGGCGCCATGGAAGGGCTGAAGGTCTACCTCCTCCCCGACTTCTCCGCAGCCCTGTCACCGCAGCTGATCATCAACGCCCTCGGCTCGGCGTTTTTTTCCCTGTCGCTCGGCGTCGGCACGATGCTGATCTACGGCTCCTATATCAACGACGGGGAGAACCTGCCCGTCGT
>CAJWWA010000082.1 GCA_913048495.1 uncultured Halieaceae bacterium | reverse complement strand
CGCTTTACGGACCTGCGCGAGGCCGGTGTGCGCCCGGCGGTGCTGCCGGCGCTACCCGGGCCCGTGCCGGAAGCGCCGGCGACCGGGTGCGAGGCCCGCGACGAAGACGGGGACAGCTGCTCGAACGAGCGCTAGCCCCGGAACGGCCCTCAGATCACCTCGTGCAGCGATCCCCGGGGCTCATCGGCGAGCTGCACGCGGTTGCGACCGGCTTCCTTGGCCGCGTAAAGGGCCCTGTCGGCGGCGTCGAGGAGGGCCTGCCAGTGGTTTCCGGCTTTCGGCTGGCAGTCGGCAACGCCGATGCTGATGGTGACGCGGTCGGCGACCGATGAGTGCTCGTGCACTAGCTGGCGCGCGGCCACGGCGGCGCGCAGGTCCTCCATGAAACCGTAAGCGGCTTGCGCCCGGGTCAGCGGCATGACCACCGCGAACTCCTCGCCGCCGTAGCGGGCCACCAGGTCCGTGCCGCGGCGCAGGTGCGTGGCCAGCGCCTGGGACACGGCGCGGAGGCACTTGTCGCCTTCGCCGTGGCCGTAGTTGTCGTTGTAGGGCTTGAAGAAGTCTATGTCGATGAGGGCCACGGCCAGCGGTTCTCCCAGGCGCGCGCACATGTGCCAGCTCTCGTTGAGCTTGCGTTCCAGGGCCCGCCGGTTGGGCAGGCCGGTCAGCGCATCGAGTTCCGCCAGCTGCTCCAGCTTGCGGTTGGCCTCGGCGAGCTCTCGGGTGCGTTCGTCGACGGTGGCCTGCAGGCGCCGCTCCTGTGCTTCCATCCACGCCTTGCGCAGCGCATGGGTGAGCATCTGCCGGTAGAGGAGCAGCATCATCAGCGCGCCCGTGCCGAGGAGGATGCGCTTGCTCGGCTCATCCTTGAGCAGCACCTCGAAGAAGAGGGCGCTGAGCACCGCGGCCATCATGGCGACGCTCACCGGGGACAGGTCGATCTGGTTCTTCTCCTTCGGCGCCGTCGGGTGGTGCAGGCTCGCCGCGCGTGCATAGCGCAGGCCGGCGGCGAGCATGCCGATGGCGGCGAAGCTGTACAGCAGTTCCGCGACGAGGAGCAGGGTACCGCTGCGCTGCAGGTAGAGGTGGGTGCCGAAAGCGGTATCGGCGAGGAACAGCAGCAGCACCGCGGTGGCCAGCAGGCGGAAGGCCAGGCGGTTGGGGCCGAGGCGCGAGAGCGGGAACTTCAGCAGCAGCGCCGAGAGCAGGGCGGCGTCGAGCACGGGGTAGCCGATTTCCACGAGGGTCGCGAGGATCGCCGGCGCCTCCTGCGCGTTGCGCCCCGGCAGCAGGACGAACTCCCACACCAGCAGGGCAAAGGCGCCGAGGGCGATGAGCAGGTCGGTCAGCAGCATGCGCTGGGACGTGAAGACGGCGCCGTGTGTCGGCAGCCAGAGAATAGCCAGGCAGATGAGGGCGTAGCTGACCAGGTTCAACAGGTCGGCCCAGGGCGCGCCCGGTGCCCGGTAGAAGTCCATGTCGTACTGGAACAGCAGGCTGGACCAGGCGCCCAGGGCCAGGGCGCCGCAGAGCAGCGCCAGCGACGGCAGCGTCGGCGAGTTGCGCCCGCGGATGGCCGCGTAGGCGAGCGCCGCCGCGGCGAACGCCTTGAGCAGCACGTGGGACCAGGGGGTGGGGAAGAACGGAGCGAAGGCACTGCCGAAAAGGGCGCTGTGCAGCGCCGCGGTGTTCAGCGACTGCCAGGCGATGATGGCTGCTATCAGGCCGAAGCGCCAACGCGACGGCGGCGGGTTGGCATCCGGCGGGAACAGGGGCACGCGGCGTCCCTCTTCGCAGTTCGCGCCCTAGTTTAGCGGCGTTGCGGCGTCAGGTATAGCGCGCCGCACGAGTTAACCTGAGGTAGCCCTCAGGCCAGTTCCTCGCGCAGTTCCCGCGCTGCGCCGACCATGGCTTGCAGCTTGCCGAACGCCGCTTCCCGGGAGAGGTACTTCATGCCGCAGTCGGGCGCGAGCACGATGCGCTCCTTCGGCACGTGGACCAGGGCCCTGCGAACGCGCTCCTTGACGGTCGCCACGCTCTCGACCTCGTTGCTCGAGAGGTCTATGACGCCCAGCAGGATGTCCTTGCCCGCGAGGGATTCCAGAACGCTGCAGTCGAGGTGGCTCTGCGCGGTCTCGACGGAAACCTGGCCGCAGCAGGCACCGGCGAGTTCCGGCAGGTAGGAGTATCCCTCCGGGCGCTCGTGAATCAGCGCGGCGTAACCGAAACAGATATGCACGCAGGTCTGGCCGGAGATGCCGGCGAGTGCGCGGTTCAGTGCCTCGAGGCCGTATTCCCGTGCGGCTTCGGGTCGCGCCTGCATGTAGGGCTCATCGAGCTGCACCACGTCAGCGCCGGCGGCGAAGAGATCACGCACTTCCTCGTTTACCGCGTCGGCATAGGCCATGGCGGCTTCTACGCGGGACCCGTAGTAATCGTCCTGGGCCTGCTGCGACATGGTGAAGGGCCCGGGCACAGTGAATTTTACCGGCCGGTCGGTGTTCGCCTTGAGGAATGCGAGGCCCTCGAGTCCCACGGGGTGGCGGCGCCGGATCGGGCCGGTGATGCGCGGAACGTAAACGGGCTCACCGCTGCGGTCCAGCGCCTCTCCCGGGTTGTCGAGGTCGATGCCGTCCAGCGCGGTGGCGAAGTGGTTGGAGTAGCTCTCCCGTCCGGTCTCGCCGTCGCCGATGATGTCGAGACCGGCGCGCTCCTGGTCGGCGATGGCGATCCGTGTCGCATCGCGCTGCGCCTCCGGGAGAAGCTCCGGCGCGACCCGCCACAGTTCCTTCGCCCGGGTGCGCGGCGGAAAGCGGCCCTTGAGCCGCTCGCGGTCGATGAGCCAGTCCGGTTGCGGATAGCTGCCCACCAGTGTGCAGGGGAAGAGCGGCAGGGCCATGGTGTTCTCCTCAGTTCTGACCGGCAGCGGCGCCGGCGGCATCGCTGTAGTCGACGAGCTTGGACTTGTAGGTTTCCCGTGGCAGCGTGCCGTGGGGCACGAAGCTGAGTTCCGTGGTCACCAGCAGGCGCTCGCGGATCTCCTGCTTCATGCGCTCGGCGAGCCCCGCCGGCGCCGTGGGGCGGTCGCTGTCGAGCTCCACGACCACGGGAAGCGGCGGGGCCTGGACCACCCCGTGCTCGCGAGGCCTGATCTGGAACATTCCCGAGACGTCGCCGCGGAAGCCGTCGAGTACACTGCGGATGGCGGTGGGGAAGAGGTTTACACCGCGCACGATGAGCATGTCGTCGGTACGGCCGACGCAGCGCACCCGAGGTCCGGTGCGGCCGGTGGGGTTGTCAGCCAGGGTGACGACGACGTGGTCGCGGCTGCGGAAACGCAGTAACGGCATGGCTTCCCGGCGGAGCGCGGTGTACACCAGCTCGCCCTCGGCACCGTCTTCCCAGGCCCGGGGTTCGCCCGTGGCGGGGTCGATGAGCTCGACGTGGACGTAGCCGCGGGGCATGAAGTGCATCCCCTTGCCGTCCTCGTCCTCGGCCCACACCGAGAGTGAGATGTCACCGATGCCCATGGACTCGCGCACGCTGCAGCCGAAAGCCTCCTCGATCTTGCCGCGAATGAGCGGATCGCCCCCGCCGGGCTCGCCGGCGGTGATCATGTTGGTCAGGCCCAGGCTGTGGGTGTCGATACCGTTGGCCTCGCACCAATCGATCATGTACAGGCCGTAGGAGGGCGTGCAGCTGATGCCCGTGGCACCGAGCTTCTGGATGGCGGTGACCATGCGCTCGGTGTTTCCGGTGCCAACGGGAATCACGGTGCAGCCGATCTTGTCGAAGCCGTAGTAGACCGCGCCGGCGACAAAGGGTCCGGCGTTGAAGCCCACCACGACCTTCTGGCCCGGCGAAAAGCCCGCGGCGGTGTAGCCGCGGGCTACGTTGGTCGCGTACATCTCGAGGTCCCGGGCGGTCAGGCCCAGGTAGCAGGGGGTACCCGTCGTGCCGCTGGTGCTGAACACGCGCCGGAGGTCGGTCTCCGGCGCGGCAATGTGGGCGCCGAAGGGCGGAGCCGCCGCCTGCGTGGCGCGGATCTCGTCTTTCTCGGTGAACGGCAGCGCGGCAATATCGTTCAGGTCGCCGACGGCCTCCGGGCTGTCGAAGCCGGCCTCGCGCAGCTTCTGCTGGTAGAAGCTGGAGCGCTCGAACAGGTAGCGGACCTGCGCCCGGTAGGCATCGTTGTCGAGGGCGAACTGTTCGTCCCAGGGGCGGGTCTCTGCATCGGGGTCAAAGATCATCGTTACTCTCCGGTGACCGCGGACGGCTCAGTGCCAGCGCTTGACGCAGGCGGCAATGTGGGTGCCGAAGCGGCGCGCGGTCTCGAGGTCCGCCGCCGGCGGCGCAACGTCCGGGCCCTCGTCGATGTTGGCCTGGGCCATGGCGCCGAGGGACGCGCCAAGGCGGTTCGGGTCTTCCACGGAGCCGCTGGAGCTGTTGTTGCCCGGCAGCTGGTTGAGGTTGATCCACAGCATGCCGTGCTGCGCCGCGAAGGTGAGGATCTGCAGCAGCGTGTTCTGCTTGTCGCCGTTCTGGGAGCCCGAGGTGGTAAAGCCTGCGGCCAGCTTGCCCGCCCAGCGCTGCTCCATCCAGCGCGCAGAGCTCGCCTCCATGAACTGCTTCAATGCTGCCGAGACGCTGCCCATGTAGGTGGGTCCGCCCATGACGATGGCGTCAGCACTGTCCAGCATCGCCCAGGCCGGCGCCTCCGTGTCGGCGAGCTCGTCCACCGGCACGAGGGTGGCGCCGACACCGTCCTCGGCATCGATACCTTCCGCGATGGCCTTTGCCTGGCGCTCCGTGTGGCCGTAGCCACTGTGGTAGACGACCTGTACCTGTTTCGACATGGCGTGCTGCTCCCTGCTCAGCGATGGAACTGTTCGTTGTTGGGGGTGTGGTCACCGGCCAGCCAGCGCTCGAGGTCGGCGTGGGCGGTGCGTTTCTTGTCGGCATTGATCTGCTCGACGTCATCGTGGTCCACGGTGAACTCCACCAGCAGGCCTGCCGGGTCGAAGACGTAGAGCGAATAGCAGTAACCGTGGTTGAGGATGTAGAACTGCGGCTCCTCGTAGCCCGCGGCGACCAGCCGGTCGCGGATGCCGTCCTGTGTTGCCTGGTCTACCTTCATGGCCAGGTGCCGGAACCCCGAGGGCGGCAGTTCCGGGCCAAATTCCTCCGCGTCGTCCTCGTCGGCGAACTGGAAGAAGGCGAGGCAGGAGCCGTCGCCGATATCGAAGAAGCAGTGCACGTAGGTACGGACCTTGCCGAACAGGTCGGTTTTCTCTGCCCAGGTGGCCACCAGCGGGTAGCCGATGACCTCCTCGTAAAACCTGCGCACAGCCTCCAGGTCACGCGTGACGTAGGCGTTGTGGTGCAGGGTGCTGTTGATCGACAGTGGCGCGTTCATGGTCTTCTCCTTGCTCGTCGCTGCGGTCAGAACCACTTGGTGAACTCGACGCCCCAGCGCGCCGGGAGGGCGGGCCAGAGGAAGTTGAAACCCGGTGCCGGCCCGGGGGACAGCTCCGTGTTGTACTCCTCGTCGAAGGCGTTCTTGGCCCAGAACATCAGCGACCAGTTGTCCGCCTGCTCGATGCCCGCGCGCAGATCGACGAGGTCGATGGGGCTACGCGAGGAAATGTTGCCCGGATCCCACCAGGTCTCGCCGATGCGCTGGTAGTCGCCGCGCAGGATGAGGTCGGCGCCGCCGAAGAGGTTGACCGGCTGGCGATAGACTGCACCGATATTCAGCGTGTACTCGGACACCAGGGGCGCCTGGTTACCCTCGTGGGTCGGGTCGGCGGCTTCCTCGATCTCGCTGTCGGTGTAGCCGAGGCCGAGGTAGCCGGTCAGCGACTCCGTCAATGCCACGGTCGTCTCGAACTCGAGGCCCATGTAGGTCGTCTCCGGGATCGTGCCGAGGTTCTGCGTACTCGTGCCCGGGTCGAAGAGGAAGAAATAGGCGTTCTCGAAGTCGGTGTAGTACAGGGCGAGCGAGGCATTGCCGCGGCCGTCCCAGAAGTCCATCTTCGCGCCGACCTCGAAAGTATCGGCGATCTGCTCGTCGAAAATGTCGCCGACCCCCGGGGTGGGCACCGCCTGGCCGACGCCCGTCTGGTTGAAGCCGCCGCTGCGGAAGCCACGGCTGTAGTCGGCGTAGAGAGTGGTGTCGACGGTGGGCTGGTAGCGCAGGGTAACCTTCGGCTGCCAGGAGTCCCAGCTCTCGTTGCGCTCTTCGCCGAAGACCAGGCCGAGGCCGGACGTGTCGTACAGTGCCGGCGTCAGCGTCGTGTTCTCGCGCTCGTCGTTGTCGTAGCGGAGCGAGGCGCTCAGCTGCAGCGTGTCGGAGAGATCATACTCGACCTGCCCGAAGACCGCGTAGGCGAAGTTGTCCTGGCCGTCGGCGAGGATGTTCAGCTGCGGGCTCGGGTCCGTGGGATCGACGAAGACCGAGGGGCGGAAGTCCTTCTTCACGTCGAAGACGCCGAAGCCGCGGTCGATCTGGTTGCCGGTGGAGATGTAGCGCTCCGTGGCGATGGCATAGACGCCGACGATGTAGCGAAGGCGCTCGTCCTCCGGTGAGGCGTAGCGCACTTCCTGGCTCCAGGACTCGACCTCGAGGTACTGCGTCTGGCTGAGGTCAGTGAACTCGTCGCCGGTGAGCGACTTGATGAACTGCCCGAAGCCGTCGAAGTTGAAAAACGATTCTTCCCGCGGCAGGAAGTTGAAGTTGTCGCCGGTCAGCAGTTCGTTGACGTCGTCGTAGGCGGTGATCGCCGTCAGCGTGCCTCCGCTGCCGGCCCACTCGAGCTTCAGGCTGCTGCTCACGAACTCGCGTTCATTCTTGCCCGGGTTGTTGACCCGCACGTCCAGGGACGTGTCGTCCGCCTCGGCGGCGATGCGGAAGTACAGGGCCTGGGTCTCGAGCATGGAGTAGCTCAGGCGGAAGTCGGCGCTGAAGGTGTCGGAAACATCCCAGAGCACGCGCAGGCGCGCGGACGTGTCTTCCACCGGATCGGCCTTCTCGCCGAGATACTCGTTGTCGATGTAGCCCTCGGTGTCGTACCAGGACCCCGAGAGCCGGTACTTGAGGTTGCCGCTGTCGCCGACCGGCCCGCCGATGGTACCGCGGACGCGGTAGCCGGGGCCGTTATCGGCACCGACCTCGACCCGCCCCTCGAACTCGTCACCGGGGGCCTTCGTGTTGATGGTGATGGCGCCGCCGATCGCGTTGCGGCCGTAGAGCGCGCCCTGGGGGCCGCGCAGCACCTCGATCTGCTCGATGTCGAAGAGCTGCTGGTTCAGCTGCGTCGGGTTCGACATGAGCACGCCGTCGATGAGGACGGCAGCTGACATCTCGCTGTTGCGCGCCTGGGAGACGCCGCGGATGTTGAGGAAGGCGTTGCCGGCGTTCTGCGTCTGCACCAGGGTGGCGTTCGGGGTGAGGTCGACGAAGTCCTGCGGCGTCTCGATACCGGCGGAGCGGATCTCCGACTCGGTGAAAGCCTTCACCGAGATCGGGCTGTCGGCGAGGGACTCGGCGCGTTTGCGGGCGGAAACCACCACTTCTTCGAGCACCGCCTGGGCGAAGCTCACGGGGGCGGCCAGTGATGCGGCGATTACAGCTACCGGGAGAGTTTTCAACGTTCGCATCGTTATTCTCCGTATTGATTTATGGGACGCTGATTCGTAGAGTAGAGACTTCGATAATCGAAATCAAGTTCGCATAGCGAAAAACTGGAGCCCGCGGCACGTGTCTCTCGACAGCATTTCGACAACCGGGGCTCCATCGCCGCCAGGCGTCGTGGCATCCTTCGCGGGAACCGGTCGCAGCAACGGTGCGCGGCATAGGAGAAGAAACGCATGACTGAACGGGCAACCACCGCCATTTGTGGCTACGACGCAGACTCCATCTCTGTCCGCGGCCACGACCTCGTCGGGGACCTCATGGGCGGTCGCAGCTTTACCGAGGCGCTGCTTCTGCAGGCCCTGGGTCGCGAACCGGACGAGCGCCAGCGCCGGCTCGTGGATGCCGTGATGGTCACGATCATGGAGCACGGCCTCGTCCCTTCGGCGATCGTCACGCGGCTCACGCACTACGGTGCACCGGAGTCATTCCAGGGCGCCATTGCCGCCGGCCTGCTCGGCGTCGGCGACCGCTACGCCGGGACGGCGTCCATGTGCGGCGCCCACCTCGAGGCCATCGCTCACGCCGACGACCCGGGCGCGAAGGCGCGGGAGACCGTGGAGACGCTGCGCGCACAGAAACGGCCCGTGCCGGGCTTCGGCCACCCGATCCACCGCGACAACGACCCGCGGGTCGCGCGGCTCATCGGTCTCTGCGAGGAGCTGGGGGCAGAGGGCCGCTATCTCGCCGCCATGCGCGAACTGGAGGCCGCGCTCAAGGCCGTCACCGGGAAGGATCTGGTCACCAACATCAGTGCCGCTCTGGCGGCCGCGATGGCGGAAGCGGGCGTGCCCTCGGGCATGATGCGCGGCATCGTACTCACGGCGCGCTGCGCGGGCCTGGTAGGGCACCTGTTCGAAGAGATGAACAACCCGATTGCGCCGGCCCTCTGGGAAGGCGCCCAGGAGCCGGTCAGCTATGAGCCCTGAGCAGCTGGCCGCGACGGTCGACCTCGCCGACGGCCACAGCGCACGCGTCTACAGTACCGGCGAGGGGGAGCCGCTGTTGCTGCTCCACGGCTGGTCCCTGGACCGACGCTCCTTCGCGCCGCAGCGGGATGCGCTTGCCGGGCGCTACCGGGTGCTGACTTTCGACCGCCGCGGCTTCGGGGAGTCCACTGCGCCGCCGGATCTGAACCGGGAGCTGGACGACATCGACCGGATCCTCGATTCCCTGGGAATCGAGCGCGTGCATCTTCTCGGTGTGTCCCAGGCTGCGCGCCTCGCCCTGCGCTACGCGGTACTGCGCCCGGCGCGGTTGTGCAGCCTGCTGGTGCAGGGGGTGGTGATCGACGGGTACTCCCCCGACGCCAGCGCCGGGCAGGACCTGCCGCTCGCGCACTACCAGGCCCTGGCCCGCGGCGGGGACCTGGACACACTGCGCAAGGAGTGGCTGGCACACCCGATGATGTCAGCGGGCATCGAGGACCCGGCGCAGCGGGCCCTGCTCGCCCGCATCGTTGCAGACTACCGAGCCCTCGACCTGACCAGCGAGGCACCGCCTATCGCACCGCCAGCCATCGATGTCCTGGCGGGGCTGCCGACGCTGTCCCTGCCCATCCTTGTCCTTACCGGCGAGCTGGAGACGCCTGCACGAAAGGCGCACGCGGGCGAACTCGTGCGGCTGGCGCCGCGGGCGCGGGAAGTGATGCTGCCCGGCGCCGGTCACCTGTCCAACCTCGCGGCAGCACCGGCGTATAACCAGGCGGTGCTGGACTTCCTGGAAGGCGCCGGCGGAGACGACTGAGCGGGCGGCGCCCGCCGCTCAGGTCGCAGCGCGAGCGCGGATGGAGTGGACCAGTGCCGGGTAGCGCTGCAGCTCGATCTCGATGGCGCGGGCTGCACTGCGCAGGTGCTCGAGACGGGTCTCCAGCATGGAGTCCGGGTCGATGCGCGAGGTCGAGGTGGAGCAGTTGATCGCGCCGATCACCTCCGGCGTGCCGGCCCGAACCGGCACCGCGAGCGAGACAATGCCGTAGTCGAGCTCGTCGCGGGTACCGGCATAGTCATCCTTGCGCGCGGCGCGCAGGACCCGGCGCAGGGCGTCCGCATCGGTGATCGTCTTTTCCGTAAAACCCTCCAGTGGCGTCTGGCGCAGGTAGTCATCGAGCTGTGCTGGCGGCAGGTGGGCCAGCAGCATCTTGCCCAGCGAGGTGGCATAGGCCGGGAAGCGGGTGCCGACCCCCGCGGCGAGTCGCACCATCCGGTTGGTGGACACGTGCACGAGGTAGAGCACGTCGGGGTTCGAAAACACCGCGAGGGAGGAACTGTCGCCGGTCTTGTCCCTGACTTCCTGCAGGTGAGGACGAACGACCTCCTCGAGGTTCATGGACTCGAGGAAAGCCGAGGCAAAGCCCATGACTTCCGGTGTCAGCAGGAACAATTTGTCTTTCTTGCCCACATAGCCGAGCGCTACGAGCGTATTCAGGCAGCGCCGGGCGACAGCCGGCGACAGCTCCGTGGCCGCCGCTACCTGTGACAGGGTCATCTCCGGGCGGTCCCGCGAGAAGGCACGGAGGACCGACAGGCCCCGGGCGAGGGTGCTTAGGAATTCGCTGTCGCGCCGCTCGCCGCTCGCCGCCATGGTGCAAAGGTCCTGTCGCTGATCCGGTGGCGGAGTATAGCGGTGAACGCCGGCTGCGGCTAAGACGAAGGAAAAGGGGCGAGGTCCGCCGGGCGGTCGACGTCGCGGAGCACGCCGGGGTCGTCGACGATCAGTTCGCGCACGGCCGCCGCGTGGCGCTGCAGCAGGCCGCGCGCACCGCGGTCGCCATCGAGGGCGGCGAGTTCGGGCAGGAAGCGGGCCCCGAAGGCCACCGGGTGGCCGCGGCGACCGCGATGGCAGGGGACGCAGATCAAAGCGGGTCCGGCCGCTTGCGCCACGGCCATGGTGCTCTGCGGGCGGACCCAGGGCATGTCGCCGAGGGCGACCAGGACCGCCTCCCAGCGCGGCAGTCGCTGCACGGCAGCAGCGAGGGTCGCGCCCATACCCCGGGGCGCATCGGTGCAGCGGATCGTCTCGATGCCCCGCCCGGCCAGCGTCTTCGCCAGCGCGTCGTCGCCGGGACCCAGCGCGACGCGAAGCGGGAGCCCGGTCCCGGCGAGGTTGGCGATGCTGCGCTCCAGCAGCAGATCCCCTTCCGGGAGGCGCGCCCGGCGCTTGTCGCTGCCGAAGCGGGTGCCGCGGCCGGCCGCGAGCAGCAGGGCGCCGACCTTCACTGTTCGCCGAGGCCCGCGCAGGGGTCGGGACGCTCTGCCGCGTCGGTCACGGCGACGAAGTCGGCGAAGCCGGGCTGTGCTTCCGGGTAGTCGGCGGGGAAGGCGGCCCCCGGGCGCCGCTCGACGAAGACGACCACGGCGATGCGGGCGTCGGGCGCGAGCCGGGCCAGGAAACGTGGGACGCCGCGGTCCCGGCGCGCGTGGCCCGCGCCGAGTATCAGCACGCCGCGCTCACCGGCGAGGACCTGGCGCCACGCCATGTGCGCGTCCCGCGCCACCTGCACCGTCGCCATGGCGGGCAGCATGTCCGTGGGCAGCTTGCCGCAGTGGGCGTCGGCCAGTTCCCGCTCCAGGGTCGCCTGCCCCGCTGCGTCGAGGAGGCCGGCGGGGTCCAGGGCACTGAGGGCCTCGGGCGGCAGCACGGCGGCATAGCCCGTTTCCGGGATGCGGAAGGCCTGGCGTCTCGGGAAGGACAGCGGCACGACGCGCTGATCGCGCGCCAGCGCTGCGGCGAACACGGGTTCGTACAGCGCCCAGGGCGGCCAGCCGGCGTCCGCCCAGGCCACGGCCCCCGGCAGCGCGGTCAGCGGAGACCCGCTCAGCAGCGCCTCCTCCAGCCCCGCGGCCTGCGCGCTGTCCAGCTGTTCGAATCCCACCGCGACGTCCTCGCCGGGGAAGCGACGCAGCAGATCCGCCTGGCCGAGATGGTGGGCCGGGTTATCGTGGATTTCGCCGAGGAGAAGGTAGTCGGC
>CAJWWA010000081.1 GCA_913048495.1 uncultured Halieaceae bacterium | reverse complement strand
CCCGCCGCTTCCAGCTCGACCGCATGGCGACGATCCCGCGCCCGCGCCAGGATCAGGGCGTCAGGGCGAAGTCGGCGCGCCGTACGCACCATGTCGGACGCTTTCTGGGGATTGTCGACTGTGACGACGAACATGTCCGCCCGCGCGGCGCCCGCACGCTCGAGGAACTCTTCGCGCCCTGCATCGCCATAATAGACCGGCCAGCCTTCGCGCCGTCCATCGGCGACCTTCTGGGCGTTCATGTCGAGTCCGATCAGGGAGACATTCTCGGTTTCCAGCACCCGCGCCATGGTGCGTCCGACCCGGCCGAACCCGGCAATGATCACATGGCCCTCCAGCTCCAGAAGGTCAGCGGGCAGTTCGCCCTGCCCCTGCGCATCCTCGGGTTCAGAGGCGAGCTTGCGGCCGAGGGCGGCCAGGGCCGCGAGCAGCGCGAGCAGCTGCCGCGAGTCGTGATCGTGGGTTGGGGGCATGGCGCGCTAGGGTACACGAAAAGCCGTGACTGCTGCCTTTTTCCTGCCGCGAAGCCCTGTTGTCGTCCGCTGCGGAAGAAGCTCCGTGGACTAGGCCCCGTCGACGTAGTCCAGCGGCAGCACCGTGCGCTGGACCACCCGGCGCAGCTCGAAGCTGGAGTGCACGCCGGTGACGCCGGGAATCCGGGTCAGGCGGCCGAGCAGGAACTGCTCGTAGTGCTGCATGTCCGGAAGCACGGCTTTCAACAGGTAATCGGCCGCCTGCCCGGTCACCACGGAACACTCGAGCACCTCCGGGTAGCTGGTCACCTCCGCCTCGAAGGCGGCGAAGCGGTCCGGGGTATGCCGGTCCATGGAGATGCCGATGTAGGCGGTGAGCTTCAGGCCGAGCGCGTCCTGGTCCAGCAGCGTCACCGTTTCCCGGATCAGGCCGCTCTCCTCCAGCCGCTTCAGCCGGCGGGCGCAGGGGGTGGGCGACAGGCCGACCGTCTCGGCGAGTTCCAGGTTGCTGATGCGGCCGTTGCGCTGGACGAGGTCGAGGATGCGGCGGTCGGTGCGGTCGAGGCGGGGCATGGTCACTCCCGTTATTCTTCAGGATAGCTTCAGTCACTATAGAATAATGGATATTTAGTGAATAATCTCCATATTGAGGGTTAGGCAGGGTGAATTTGCAGTAAATCGCTACGCCCAAGCCCTTATACTGTGCCTTCGGCCAGCGGTGCTGGCGGCAGGCAGCGCGCACGCGGTTATCCCCGCGGCGGGCGAACCGACGCCTCACGAGGGCGTAGGGACCGGGCCTCGCCGGCACCAGGGCCGCCTGATTTTCCTGGCAGCAACGAAATGATCCGGGACTGTCCCGGGGGAGCCGACGACCCATGAGCCGTCTCGACAACGCCGACCATCGCGGTTTTGACCATAGAAAGTACCGCGCCTTCGAGCCCGTTGCCCTGCCCGACCGGCAGTGGCCGGACCGGCGCCTGGCCGCCGCGCCGCGCTGGTGCAGCGTCGACCTGCGCGATGGCAACCAGGCCCTCATCGAGCCCATGACCACGGCGCAGAAGGCGCAGCTCTGGGACCAGCTCGTGAAGATCGGCTTCAAGGAGATCGAGGTCGGCTTTCCCTCCGCCTCGAAGCACGACTACGACTTCGTGCGCGACCTGATCGACAACGGCCGCATCCCCGAGGACGTCACCATCCAGGTGCTGACCCAGGCCCGGCCGGACCTGATCGAGAAGACCTTCGCCGCCCTCGAGGGCGTGCACCGGGCCATCGTTCACGTCTACAACTCCACCTCCACGGTGCAGCGCGAGAAGGTCTTCGGCCTCGATCGCGAGGGCATCACCGGCATCGCCGTGCGCGGCGCCGAGCTGGTGCGCGACGAGGCGGCGAAGTACCCGGAGACCGAGTGGGTTTTCGAGTATTCGCCCGAGAGCTTCACCGGCACGGAGATCGAGTACGCCGTCGAGGTCTGCGACGCGGTCATGGACGTCTGGCAGCCGACGCCCGAGCGGCCGGCGATCGTCAACCTGCCGGCGACGGTGGAGATGAGTACGCCGAACATCTACGCCGACCAGATCGAGTGGTTCTGCCGCCACGTGAAGCGCCGCGACAGCCTCATCGTCTCCCTGCACACGCACAACGACCGCGGCTGTGCCGTGGCCGCGGCGGAGCTCGGCGTCCTCGCCGGCGCCGACCGGGTCGAGGGCACGCTCATGGGCAACGGCGAGCGCACCGGCAACATGGATATCGTCACCATGGCCATGAACCTGTACAGCCAGGGCGTCGACCCGCAGCTGTCCCTCGGCCACATGGACGAGATCATCGAGACGGTGAAGGCCTGCACGCAGCTGCCGGTGCACCCGCGCCACCCCTACGCGGGGGAACTGGTGTTCACGGCGTTCTCCGGCAGCCACCAGGACGCGATCAAGAAGTGCCTGGCCCGGCGCGACGACGCCGAGCCCTGGGAAGTGGCCTACCTGCCCATCGACCCGGCGGACATCGGCCGCTCCTACCAGGAAGTCATCCGCATCAACAGCCAGTCCGGCAAGGGCGGCGTGGCCTACGTGCTCGAGCGCGACCACGGCTACGAGCTGCCGCGCTGGCTGCAGATCGACTTCAGCGCGACCGTGCAGGCCTATGCCGAGGAGCAGGAATCCGAGGTGCAGTCGGAGGCGATCCACGATCTCTTCCAGCGCACCTACCTTGCCCCGGACGGGCGCTGGACGCTCGGTGACTACCAGCTCAGCCGCGCCGACCACGTGGACCAGCTGACCATCGTGCTCAACGAGGGCAGGCAGGCCCACCAGATCACCGGCACCGGCAACGGCGTGGTCGCGGCCTTCGTCGACGCGATGGAGCGCTTCACCGGCAAGCCGATCGTGCTGGTCGAGTACAACGAGCACGCCCTGTCGCAGAGCGCCGACGCCGAGGCGGTGTGTTACATCCAGCTCAACATCGACGGCGAACGGGTCTGCGGCGTGGGCCGCAGCCACGACATCGTGCAGGCATCGATGAACGGCATCCTCGGTGCGCTCAACCGCGCCGCGGCCACGGCGGCGGTCGCCGCCGCCTGAGCCGGCCTAGCCGGGGGCCGGGACGGCCCCCACCGCTTCAGCATCACCGCCCGGGCCCGCTGCCGGGGCTTCCCCCGCCGCCTCCGCCTCGGCGACGATCTGCGTCACCCGGACCACGCTGTCCGGGTTCAGGGAGATGGAATCGATACCGGCCTCCACCAGGAAGGCCGCGAACTCCGGGTGGTCGCTCGGCGCCTGCCCGCAGAGACCGACGGGCCGCCCCGCCGCGTGCGCCCGTTCGATCAGCGCGCGGATCATGGCGGTGATCGCCGGGTTGCTCTCGTCGAAGAGGTCGGCGAGGTCCGATGAATCGCGGTCGATGCCCAGGGTGAGCTGGGTCAGGTCGTTGCTGCCGATACTGAAGCCGTCGAAGCGCTCGGCAAAGGCCTCGGCCAGGATGACGTTGGCGGGAATCTCCGCCATCACGTAGACCTTCAGCCCCCGTTCGCCGCGCGCAAGGCCCGCCTCGGCCATCACGGCCAGCACCTTGTCGGCCTCCGCCGTGGTGCGGCAGAAGGGGATCATGACGACGACGTTGTCGAGGCCGATGGTCTCGCGCACCCGGCGGATCGCGCGGCATTCGAGCTGGAAGCCCTCCCGGTAGAGGTCGCGGTAATAGCGCGAGGCGCCGCGCACGCCGATCATCGGGTTTTCCTCCGCCGGCTCGAAGCCCGCGCCGCCGACCAGGCTGGCGTACTCGTTGCTCTTGAAGTCGCTCATGCGGATGATGACCGGGTCCGGGTACTGGGCCGCGGCGATCTGCGCGATGCCGGCGGCCAGGCCGTCGACGAAGTATTCCGTCTTGTCGTCGAAGCCGCGGGTGAGGGCCTCGATCTCCGCCTTCGTCGCGGCGTCGTCGAGCTCGTCGAAACGGACCAGCGCCATCGGGTGGACCTTGATGATGCTGGCGACGATGAACTCCATGCGCGCCAGGCCGACGCCGTGGCAGGGCAGTGCGTGCCAGCGGAACGCCCCGGCGGGGCTCGCGATATTGAGCATGATCCGGGTCCGCGTCTGAGGCAGGTCGGACAGGTCCACGGCTTCCGATTCGTGGGCCAGGATGCCTTCGTAGACCACGCCCTCGGCTCCCTCCGCGCAGCACACGGTGACCGCGTCGCCATCCTTGAGCACCGCGGTGGCGTTGCCCGTGCCCACGACGGCGGGGATGCCGATCTCGCGGCTGACGATGGCCGCGTGGGCGGTGCGCCCGCCGTGGTCCGTAACCACCGCGGCGGCGCGCTCCATGATCGGTCCCCAGTCCGGGTCGGTGACCGCGGCGACGAGCACGTCGCCGCGGCGGAAATCCGCGCCCTCGGACGGGTCGCGGAGCAGCCGCACGCGGCCGCTGGCGATGCTGTCGCCGACGGCGAGGCCGCGGGCGAGTTCGCGGGAACGCTCGGTGAGCCGATGGGTGGTGAGCACCCCGGCCCTGCGGGCGGCCTGCACGGTCTCCGGCCGCGCCTGCACGATGTACAGCTCGCCGGTCAGGCCGTCCCTCGCCCACTCGATGTCCATGGGCCTGCCGTAGTGCGCCTCGATGACCACGGCCATGCGCGCCAGCGCGAGAATGTCATCGTCACAGAGGACGCGGCTGCCGCGTTCGCGCTCGTCGGTCGCCACCCGGCGCACCGGCTCGTCCGCGTCGCCGTAGACCGCCTTGAGCGCCTTGTCGCCGACGCGCCGGGAGAGGATGGGCCGCAGCGCGGCATCGGCAAGGAGCGGCTTGAACACCGTGTACTCGTCCGGGTCGACCTCGCCGCCGACGACGGTTTCACCCAGGCCCCAGGCCGCGTTGATGACGATGGCGTCCGGGAAGCCGGTTTCCGTATCGATGGTGAACATGACGCCCGAGGCTCCGCAGTCGGAGCGGACCATGCGCTGCACGCCGACGGACAGCGCCACGGCGAGGTGGTCGAAGCCTTTTTCCTCCCGGTAGCTGATGGCGCGGTCCGTGAACAGCGACGCGAAGCAGCGGCGGCAGGCCGCCACCAGCGCGTCGGCACCGCGCACGTTCAGGAAGGTCTCCTGCTGGCCCGCAAAGCTGGCATCGGGCAGGTCCTCGGCGGTGGCGCTGGAGCGCACGGCCACCGCCGGCGCGTCTTCCCCGCAGCGCTTCGCCAGTTCGGCGTAAGCGTCGCGCAGCGCGGCCTCTAGCGCGGTAGGCAGCGGCGCGGTGGCGAGCAGCGAGCGGATCGCGCTGCCCGCCTCGTGCAGGGTCCCGTGGTCCTCGCGGTAGCGCGCGACCTGCTCGCCGATGGCCTCCTGCAGGTCATTGGCGTCGATGAAGTCGCGAAAGGCATCGGCGGTGGTGGCAAAGCCCTCGGGCACCGCGATGCCCTGCGCTCCCAGCCTCGATACCATTTCCCCCAGGGACGCGTTCTTGCCGCCCACCAGCGGCACGTCGTCCACGCCGAGTTCCGACAGCCAGCGCACCGGGCGCCGGTCCTTGCCTTGCTTGCTCATGTCACAGCTCCCCCGTTGTTTCCCGTTCCTTCCGCCGCCTCAGCAGATGCGCGGCAACTGTTCGCCGGTCAGCATGGTGATGGGCCGCTCCGTACCCACCGCGGTCCGCGCCCGGACCCCGCCCGGCCCTGGCTGCACCTCGCCGATGTCCCGGGCATCGACGGCGAGGGCGCTGTTCCGGAGCAGGGCCAGGGCCCGGTCGGCCTCCTGCGCCGGAACGATGGCGACGAAGCGGCCTTCGTTGGCCACGTGCAGCGGGTCGAGGCCGAGCAGCTCGCAGAGGGCGCGCACGTCCTCGCGCACGGGCACGCGGGTCTCGTCGATGGCGATGGTGACGCCGGCACCGGCGGCGAGCTCCACCAGCGCGGAAGCGAGGCCGCCGCGGGTCAGGTCGCGCAGGCAGTGCACGGTCACGCCGGCCTCGAGCAGCGGCAGCACGGGGTCGTTGAGCGGCGCGCTGTCGGACTCGATCGCCGGTGTCACGGCAAGGCCTTCCCGGGCCGCCATCACCGCCATGCCGTGGCGGGCGATATCCCCGCTCAGCAGCACCCGGTCGCCGGGGCGGATGGCTCCGGGGCCGATCGCCGTACCCGGGAACAGCGTGCCGATGCCGGTGGTCGCGAGATAGATGCCGTCGCCGTGCCCCCCCTCGACCACCTTGGTATCGCCGGTCACGATGGCGACGCCGCTGGCGGCGGCCGCGTCGCGCATGGAGCCCACGACGCGGCGCAGCGTCGCCAGGCCGGCCTCGAGGATGAAGGACGCGCTCAGGTAGCGCGGCCTGGCGCCGGCCATGAGCAGGTCGTTGACCGTGCCGTGCACGGCGAGCGAGCCGATGTCGCCGCCGGGAAACTCCAGCGGCTGCACGACGTAGCCGTCGGTGGTGATCGCCAGCTGCTCCGCGCCCGCGCTGAACACGGCGCTGTCGTGGCCGCCGGCGCCGAGCGGGTCGCCGAAAGCGGGCAGGAAAACGTTCTGCAGGAGCTCGTGCATCAGCTGCCCGCCGCCGCCGTGGGCAAGCTGCACCACGTCGTCCCCGGCGAGGGGCAGCGGGCAGGCCGGGCCGCCGGCGGGGGGGTCGGCGTTCACGGTGTCACCGCCGTCGTCGGGGTGCGTCGGTAGCGGTAGTAGGCGGCGCAGGCCCCCTCCCCGGAGACCATGGGCGCACCGAGCGGGTGCGCCGGGGTGCAGCCGCGGCCGAAGGCCGGGCAGTCCCGGGGGGTACGCACACCGCGCAGGACCTCGCCGGCGATGCAGTCGCCCTCCGCCGCCGCGGGCGGCTCCGCGGGCGGGCCGAAGATCTTCGCCGCGTCGTGGGCGGCGTAGGCCTCGCGCAGGGCGAGGCCGCTGGCGGGCAGCGTGCCCATGCCGCGCCAGCGCCGGGGCACGACTTCGAACACGGTCTCGATCAAGGCGCGCGCGGTCGGTTGGCCGTCTTCGCGGACGGCGCGCCGGTAGGCGTTCTCGACCTGCGCCTGCCCGCTCTCGAGCTGTTCGACGCAGCTGACGATGCCGCGGAGGATGTCCACGGGCTCGAAGCCGGTGACCACGATCGGCACGCGGTAGCGCGCGGCGAGCTCCCGGTAGCCGCCCCAGCCGGTGATGGCGCAGACATGGCCGGCGGCGAGGAAGCCGTCGACGCGGTTGTCCGGCGCGTCGAGGATCGCCGCCATGGCCGGCGGCACCAGTACCTGCGCGACCAGCAGGGAGAAGTTGTCGACGCCGCGCCGGCGCGCCTGCCAGGCGGCCATGGCGTGGGCCGGCGCGGTGGTCTCGAAGCCCACGGCGAAATGCACCACCCGGCGGTCCGGCTGCGCCTCGGCGAGGGCCAGCGCATCCATGGGCGAGTAAACGATGCGCACGTCCCGCCCTGCGGCCCGCTCGCGCAGCAGGTCCGATGCCGTGCCCGGCACCCGCAGCATGTCGCCGTAGGCGCACAGGGTCACGTCCTCCCGCCGGGCGATGGCGATCGCCGCGTCGATCAGCGCCAGCGGTGTGACGCAGACCGGGCAGCCCGGGCCGTGGACCAGGGTCAGGCCCGGCGGCAGCAGCTGGTCGAGGCCGAAGCGGGCGATGGCGTGGGTCTGCCCGCCGCAGACCTCCATGAGGGTCCAGGGCCGGCTGACCCGCGCCGCGAGGTGCTGTGCCAGCGACCGGGCCAGCGCCGCGTCGCGGTACTCGTCGATGTGCTTCACGGGGTCTCTCCCGTGGCCGCGGCCAGCGCCGCGAGCACCTGCGCCGCCTCGTCCTCGTCGATGCAGGCGATGGCGAAGCCGACGTGGGTGAGCACGTAGCTGCCCACCGCCGCTTCGGGCGTAAAGGACAGGTTGACCTCGCGCGACACCCCGCCGAAGTCCACCCGCCCCAGCCGGGCCAGCGGCTCCTCGACGAGGATCGCCTCGACGCGACCGGGCACCGCTAGGCACATGGCCGGCGCCCCGCAGTCTCGCCCGCCGCGCCGGCGAGCACCGCCGCCCAGAGCTGGCCGAGGGCGATGCCGCCGTCGTTGGGCGGGATCTCGCGGGCGAGCCGGGGCTGGAAGCCGCGCGCGCTCAGCGCCTCCATCGCCAGCTCCGCCAGCAGCGGATTCTGGAAGCAACCCCCGGTGAGCACCACGGCGGTGGTGCCGGCGTCCCGGGCCGTGCCCAGGCAGGCGGCCAGCCCCGCGGCCATCGCCCGGTGAAAGGCCAGGGCGCAGGCCTCCGCGCTGGCGCCGTCGCGGTAGGCGGCGCACAGCGCGCTGACGGTCGGCCCCCAGTCGATGCAGGCCGGTTCGCCAGGCGCGACGCGCACCGGTGCCGTCGGCACCGCCTCTCCGCGCTGCGCCGCCGCCTCCGCGGCGAACTGCAGCTGCTGCGCCGCCTCGCCGTCGAAGGTCACCGCCTGGCAGAGGCCGAGCAGCGAGGCCATGGCGTCGAACAGGCGCCCGGCGCTGCTGGTGAGCGGCGAACGCAGCCCCGTCGCCAGCAGGCGGGCAATCAGTGTGCGCTCACTTTCCGTGCAGGCCGCAAACGGCGGCAGGTCGTCGCCCGCCAGCGCCGGCGGCCCGGCGAGGCTGTGGAGGACGGCCAGGGCGGTGCGATAGGGCCGGCGGATGGCGCCCTCGCCACCGGGGAGCGGGAAACGGCGCAGGCTGCCGATGCGCTCGCTGCGCCCGGCGGCAATCCGGTACAGCTCGCCGCCGCGGAGCGACCCGTCCCCGCCGAGGCCGGTGCCGTCCCAGGTCACGGCGACGGCCGGCTCGGCCGGGTCCAGCCCCTGCTCGGCGAGGGCGGCGAACGCGTGGGCGAGATGGTGTGGCACCGCAGTCACCGGCAGCCCCAGGCCCCGGGCGTGCCGGGTCGCCGCGTAGTCCGGGTGCCCGTCGTGCGCCACCCGCTCCGGCGTCACCCCGAGCAGCCCCGCGAGGTCGTCGATCGCGTGCCGGTGCGCGTCGACGGCGGCGACGCTGTCGAGGTCGCCGATGTGCGGTCCGAGCACCGCCCGCCGACCCCGGGCCAGGGCGATGCTGTTGCGGTGCTGCCCGCCGACGGCGAGCAGGCAGGCGTCGACCTCGCCGGGTAGCGGCAGGATCTGCGGCGCGTAGCCCCGGGCGGCGCGCAGCAGCTGCCGGCCGCCGGCGGCCAGCTGGACCACGGAGTCGTCCAGCGGGCGCGCGATGGTCCGGTCGTGGGCGAGGAAAGCGTCGGCAATGCCGCCCAGGCGGTCGCGGGCCTCGCCGTCATCGATGCAGAGTGGCTCGCCGCTCAGGTTGCCGCTGGTGGCCACCAGCGCCGCGGCGAAGTCGTCGAGCAGCAGCCGGTGCAAGGGCGTGTAGGGCAGCATGACGCCGAGGCAGGGGTTGTCCGGGGCGACCGCGTCGCTGACCGGGAGCGCCGCGTCGCCCGCCCGCGCGCGGCGCGGCAGGAGCACGATAGGCGCCGCCGCTGAACACAGCGCCGCCGCCGCCGGCGCAGCCACGACACAGAGCTGCCGCGCCGCGGCCAAGGAGGGCAGCATCACGGCGAAGGGCTTGCGCGGCCGTCCCTTGCGCGCCCGCAGGCGGGCGACCGCCTCGCGGTTGCCCGCGTCCACCAGCAGCTGGTAGCCGCCGAGGCCCTTCAAGGCGACGATCCCGCCGCGCCGGAGGGCGTCGCCGGCGGCGGCGAGGGCGTCGTCGCGCCGGGCCAGGGCCCTGCCCCCGCGGTCGGTGAACACGAGCTGCGGTCCGCAGTCGGGGCAGGCGATGGCCTGGGCGTGGAAGCGCCGGTCCCCCGGGTCCCCGTACTCGGCCCGGCAGCGCGCGCAGGGCGGGAAGGCAGCCATGGTGGTCGCCGCCCGGTCGTAGGGCAGCGCGGTGATCACCGAGAAGCGCGGTCCGCAGTCGGTGCAGTGGGTGAAAGGGTAGCGGTAGCGCCGATTGCCCGGGTCGCGGATTTCCTGCGTGCAGGCGTCACAGAGGGCGACATCTACGGGTATCGCGGCGGCGAAATTGCCGGTGGTGTCGCTCGCCGCCAGGTGAAAACCGGGCGCCAGCGCTATGCCGGGGGCCGGCGCGCGCTGCACTGCCGCCACGGTCGCCGCGGCCGGGGCCTGCTCGCCCAGCGCCTGCGCCAGCGCATCCAGCGCTGCGGCCGTGCCGGCGGCGATGATCTCCACGCCGGCCGGCGTGTTGCGCACCCAGCCGTCAAGGCCGAGGCCGCTGGCAACCCGGTAGACGAAAGGCCGGAAGCCGACGCCCTGGACGGCGCCGCTGACAATCATGCGTTCCCGCGCCGGAGCCGCTGCGACGACGGCGGTCACGGCGGATACTCCAGCTCGAGGTCGCAGAGACGGATGCCCTGGGCGCCCGCCGCGCCCGTGTCGGTCTCGCAGTGGCAGTCCACGGCGGCGCCCTCGGCGACCGTGCCCCGGCTCGCGTCCTCGAAGTGGCCGGCGAAGTGTTCCGGGGTCATGTGCGAGAGCGCGCCCAGGCTGACATGCAGGCGGCTGGCGCGCAGCGCGCCCTCGCGGCGCTGCGCGAGAAAAGGGTGATCTAGAGTAATTCGACCGCCGCATGGTAAAGTGCGGCGCTAGTGTAAGGGAGAACGATCATGGAAATGGCGCTGTCGCATATCAAGGTCTTGGACCTGACTTCGAATCTCTCCGGCCCCTATTGCGCGATGCTGCTCGCGGACCAGGGCGCGGACGTAATAAAGATCGAGCGACCCGAGGTCGGCGACGACATGCGGGTAACCCCACCCTTCCTCGGCGATCAGAGCGCGCCATTCATGATCTGGAACCGCAACAAGCGGAGCATGATCATCGACCTGAAGGCACCGGAGGGTCTGGCGACATTCAAACGCCTGGCAGCCGACGCCGACGTCATTGTCGAGAACTACAAACCCGGCACCGCGGACAAGCTCGGCATTGGCTATGACACGATTAAGGCGATAAATCCGCGTATCGTCTACTGCTCTATTTCCGGCTTCGGCCAGACCGGCCCCTATGCGCCACGTGGCGGTTTCGATCTGATCAGCCAGTCGATGACCGGCCTCGCTGCGATCACTGGACACGAGGATGAAGGCCCGCACCGTCTGCCGATCCCCATCACGGATCTCTGTGGTGGCATGAACGGTTGCATTGGCGTTCTGACCGCGCTCGCCGCCCGCGAACGCTCCGGGGTTGGCCAACAGGTCGATGTCTCCTTGTATGAGTCTGGTATTGCGCTTGGCGTTTACGAGGCCGGCTACTATTTCGCAACCGGCGAGCAACCACCGAAGCTCGGTCAGAAACACCGGGGCAGCGCGCCCTATCAGATCTTTCCGACGCAGGACGGACATTTCTGTATCGGTGCGGCTTCCGAGCGTTTCTGGGCCAAGGCGTGCAAGGTTCTCGGATGCGAAGAACTAATCGACGACCCGCGGTTCGCAACGAAAAAGGACCGGGTCGCCAACAACGACGAGCTCAGCGCCATCCTCGCCGGCTACTTCAAGACCAACACCAACGATCATTGGTTCAAACTTATCGACGCCGAAGGTATCCCCTGCGGCCCGGTACAAGATCACGTGCAGGTCTACAACGACCCCCAGACCCAGGCGCGGGAAATGGTGGCGGAAGTCGATCACCCGTCCGCCGGAAAGACCAAGACCCTCGGTGTTCACATCAAATTGCGCGGCACGCCCGGCGCGGTGCGCCGCCCGGCACCAATGCATGGCGAACATACGAAAGAGATTCTCGCGGAGCTCGACGAGCAACAAGCTGCCGAGTAAGCCGAAACGCAAAACGCCGCCACTCGGATG
>CAJWWA010000080.1 GCA_913048495.1 uncultured Halieaceae bacterium | reverse complement strand
CGCCGACCCGGGCGGCGCCGTGCTCGGTACCGTTCACGGCGCAGAGGCCGCTTTCCGCCTGCACCAGCAGGTCATAGGCCTTTTGCTGGCTGTAGGGCCCGTCGATTCCATAACCTGTGATCGAACAGCAGATCAGCGAGGGATGCGCCTCGAGAAGGTCCTCGAGGCCAAACCCCATGCGCTCTACCGCGCCGGGGGCGAGGTTCTGGATGAAGACATCCGCCTTTGCGATCATCGCGGCAAGGATCGCCTTGTCCGCTTCAATCATCAAGCGTTTCTCCGCACTCACCCGTTTGACGACGCGAGGGCGGCGGTCTAAAGCCGCGCTTTAGTTCGCGCGCCCGTCGCGCGCCTGTCTCATAATCAGAGTCGATATCCATGACCGTGAAAGTCCGCTTCGCCCCCAGCCCCACCGGCAAACTGCATGTGGGCAATGTGCGCACCGCCTTGATGAACGTCCTGTTCGCGCGGGGCCAGGGCGGGCAGGTGCTGCTGTTTCTCAACCGGCGCGGCTACGCCAGCAGCCTGCAGTGCCACGACTGCGGCTGGGTCGCCGGCTGCGACCACTGCGATGCCCGGCTCACGGTACACCGCCGCCGAAAGCGGCTACAGTGCCACCACTGCGGCGCCCGCAAACCGCTGCCCGCCGCCTGCCCGGCCTGCGGCGGGGGGCAGCTGCTGGCGGCGGGGCTGGGCACGGAGCAGACCGAGGAGTTCCTCGCCGCAGCCCTGCCGCACTGGCCGCTGCACCGGGTCGATTCGGACGCCATCGACAGCCCCGCCGCCATGGAGAGCCTGCTGGCCGAGGTCGGCCGCGGCGAGCCCTGCATCCTTCTCGGCACGCAGATGCTCACCAAGGGACACCACTTCCCGGCCGTGGCGCTGGTCGGCGTGGTCGACTGCGACGCCCTGCTCTTCGCCGGAGACCTCCGCGGCGAGGAGCGCCTGGCCCAGCTGCTGACCCAGGTCGCGGGCCGGGCCGGGCGCGCCGGCCGCCCCGGGCGCATGCTGCTGCAGAGCCACTACCCGGACCACCCGTTGCTGCGGGCGATCCTCGAACAGCCTTACGGCGAGGTGGCGGCGGCGCTGCTTGCCCGCCGCGCGGAGGCGGGCCTGCCGCCGCTGGGGCAGCTCGCCCTCGTCCGTGCAGACAGCCCGCGCGCCGGTGAGGGCGAGCGCTTCCTCGCCGCGCTGCGCCGCGGTGCCGAGGCTGCCCTGCCGTCGGCGAGCCAGCTCGTCGGCCCGCTGCCATCAGCGCTGCCGCGCCGGGCCGGGCGCTACCGGGACCAGCTTCTCTGTCTCTGCCCGGACCGGGCCAGCGGCAGCCGCGCGGCCGCCGCCCTGGTGCGGGCGGGCGAGGCACTGCGCCCCCCCGGGGGCCTCAACTGGTTCATCGAGATCGACCCCCTGGAAACGCTCTGAGCCCCCCGGGCAACTGGCCAGCGGCGGGCAGACGCGCGATAATGCGCGGCTTTCACGGCGCCCCGCCCGGGGCGGCTTCCGCCAACGCAAACGGGCTCTTTTCCCGCATGAATCTCACATGAAAAGCTTGATCGAGCGCCTCCTCGGTGACGCGCTGGCCGCGCTGGTTGCCGATGGCACGCTGCCCGCGGGCACCGCACCGGCGATCCAGGTGGAGCGCACCCGCGACCCGTCGCACGGCGACCTCGCCAGCAACGTGGCCCTCACCCTGGCCAGGGGCGCGGGCATGAAGCCCCGGGACCTCGCCGCGCGCATCTGCGAGGCGCTGCCCGCCGACCGGGCGGTCGAGCGGACGGAGATCGCCGGCCCGGGCTTCATCAATTTCTTCCTCGCCGCCGACGCCAGCACGGCGGTGGTGGCCGAGGCCCTGCGCGCCGGCGAGCGCTTCGGCGAGTGCGACGAGGGCGCCGGCCGCAAGGTCCAGGTGGAGTTCGTCTCGGCGAACCCCACGGGCCCGCTGCACGTCGGCCACGGTCGCGGCGCAGCCGTCGGCGACAGCCTCTGCCGCCTGCTCCGGGCCACCGGCTGGGAGGTCTCCAGCGAGTTCTACTACAACGACGCCGGCCAGCAGATCGAGAACCTCGCCCGCTCCGTGCAGGCCCGCTGCCGGGGACAGGCGCCCGGCGATGCCGCCTGGCCCGAGGACGGCTACCGCGGCGACTATATTGTCGAGGTCGCCGAGGCCTACCTGCGCTGCGACAGCGTCGCCGCCGAGGACCGGCAGGTCACCGGGGCCGGCGACCCGGAGGACCTCGAGGCGATCCGCGACTTCGCGGTCGCCTGGCTGCGCCACGAGCAGGACCTGGACCTGAAGGCCTTCGGCGTCGACTTCGACGTCTACTTCCTCGAGTCCTCCCTGTACCGCTCCGGCGAGGTCGACGACGCGGTCAAGCTGCTCGTGGACGGTGGCAAGACCTACGAGCAGGACGGCGCCCTGTGGCTGCGCACCACCGACTACGGCGACGACAAGGACCGGGTCATGCGCAAGGCCGACGGCGGCTATACCTACTTCCTGCCGGACGTCGCCTACCACCTGAACAAGTGGCGCCGCGGCTTCACCCGCGTCATCAACGAGCAGGGCGCGGACCACCACAGCACCGTCACCCGCGTGCGCGCCGGCCTGCAGGCGCTGGAGCAGGGCATCCCCGAGGGCTGGCCCGACTACGTGCTGCACCAGATGGTCACGGTCATGCGCGACGGCGCCGAGGTGAAGCTGTCCAAGCGTGCCGGCAGCTACGTCACCCTGCGCGACCTGATCGACGAGGTGGGCCGGGACGCGACGCGCTATTTCCTCGCTGCCCGGGCGCCGAGCTCGCAGCTGACCTTCGACATCGACCTGGCCCTGTCGCAGAGCAACGACAACCCGGTCTACTACATCCAGTACGCCCACGCCCGGGTGTGCAGCGTGCACCAGCGCCTCGCCGAGGCCGGGCTGGCCTGGGACCGGGAGGCAGCGCTCGCGCACCTCACGCTGCTCGGCAACGAGGAGGAGCAGGAGCTCCTGCGCGCCCTGGCCCGCTACCCGGAGACGGTGGCACGGGCCGCCCGCGAGGCCGAGCCGCACGCGGTCGCCAACTACCTGCGCGAACTCGCCGGCCACTTCCATACCTTCTACAACGCCCACAAGGTCCTCGTCGACGACCCGGCGCTGCGCGCCGCGCGCGTGGCCCTCGCCGAGGCCGTGCGCCAGGCCATCGCCAACGGCCTCGGCCTGCTCGGGGTCGGCGCGCCGGAGCGCATGTAAGTGGCGGGGGGCGGCAGGACGCAGGTGCGTACCCAGGGGAAAGCACGGCGCCAGGGCGCCAGCCGACGCAGCCCCGCCGGCGGCGGCGAGAGCCGCGGCCGGCTGCTGCGCTGGTACGGCGGCGGCGTCGTCACCGGCGTCCTCGCCAGCTTCCTGGTCTACCTGGCGACGCTGCCGGGCGGGCCGGCGGCGGAGGCGCCCGCCGCAAAGCCGACCGCCGGGAGCGAGCCGGCGGCGGAGCCCCGCTACGAGTTCTTCGAGGTGCTGCCGCGGCAGACCATCGAGGTCGACGTGGACCCGGCCGAGGTCGCCGCGCAGCGTGGCACCAGCGACGACGCGGTCTACCTGCTCCAGGCCGGTTCCTTCCGCCGTGCCGAGGACGCGGACCAGCGCCGCGCCGAGCTCCTCCTCCTGGGCCTCGAACCCCGCGTGGAGGAGACCAACGGCAGCAACGGCCGCTGGTACCGGGTCCTCCTCGGGCCCTTCCCCTCGCGCTCGCGCATGGCCGCCGCGCGCAGCCTCACGGCCCAGCAGAACATCGACACGCTACTGATGCGGCGCAGCGCCGACGGCTGAAGGCCCGCCGCGCTTGCGGGCCCAGTGAAAGGCCGCCCTCGCGGGTCGCCCTTGAATTGGGGCGCCGCCGCACCCATAGACAGGGGAAACCCCGGCGGAGAACGCTCGTGAAGCAATTCGACGGCACCACCATCCTGTGCGTGCGCCGCGGCGACCGCGTGGTGATCGGTGGCGACGGCCAGGTGTCCATGGGGCACACGATCATGAAAGGCAACGCGCGCAAGGTCCGCCGCCTGTACAAGGACCGCGTCATCGCGGGCTTTGCCGGCGGCACCGCCGACGCCTTCACCCTCTTCGAGCTCTTCGAGGGCCAGCTCGAGAAGCACCAGGGCCAGCTCGTGCGCGCCGCCGTGGCCCTGGCCAAGGCCTGGCGCACGGAGCGAAGCCTGCGCCAGCTCGAGGCGCTGCTCGCCGTCGCAGACCGCGACACCTCGCTGGTGATTTCCGGCAACGGCGACGTCATCGAGCCGGAGCACGACCTCATCGCCATCGGCTCCGGCGGCAGCTACGCGCAGGCGGCGGCGCTCGCGCTCCTCGACAACACCGACCTGGACGCGCGCGCGATCGCCGAGAAAGCGCTGGCCATCGCCGGCGACATCTGCATCTACACCAACCACCAGCGCAGCTTCGAAGAGCTGGAGACCGGCCACTGACCATGTCCTCCATGACCCCCCGGGAAATCGTCCACGCCCTGGACAAGCACATCATCGGCCAGGACGACGCCAAGCGCGCCGTCGCCATCGCCCTGCGCAACCGCTGGCGCCGCCAGGCGGTCGACGAGGACCTGCGCGGCGAGATAACGCCGAAGAACATCCTCATGATCGGCCCCACCGGCGTCGGCAAGACCGAGATCGCCCGCCGCCTGGCGCGGCTTGCGAACGCGCCGTTCATCAAGGTCGAGGCGACCAAGTTCACGGAAGTGGGCTACGTCGGGCGCGACGTCGAGTCGATCATCCGCGACCTGGTGGAAACGGCCGTGAAGATGGAACGCGAGGCCGCCGTGCGCCGCGTACGCCCGCGCGCCGAGGAGGCCGCCGAGGAACGCATCCTCGATCTGCTGCTGCCCGCGGCCCGCGACGGCGAGGCGGGGTCCGGCGAGGGCACCCGGCAGCTCCTGCGCAAGAAGTTCCGCGAGGGCGAACTCGACCAGCGCGAGATCGACGTGGAACTGAGCACGGCGGGACGCAGCGTCGACATCATGACGCCGCCGGGCATGGAGGAAATGACCAACCAGCTGCAGAGCCTGTTCTCCAACCTGTCGAAGCAGCAGCGCAAGACGCGGCGGCTGACCGTGAAGGCCGCCTTCGAGGCCCTCTGCGAGGAAGAGGCAGCGACACTGGTGAACGAGGAGGAGATCGTCCAGCGGGCCCGCGAAGCCGCGGAGCAGAACGGCATCGTCTTCGTCGACGAGCTCGACAAGGTCGCCAAGCGCGGCGAGACCGCGGGCGCCGACGTGTCCCGGGAAGGGGTGCAGCGCGACCTGCTCCCGCTCATCGAGGGCTGCACCGTGAGCACCAAGCACGGCATGCTGCGCACGGACCATATCCTGTTCATTGCCTCCGGCGCCTTCCACCTGTCCCGGCCGTCGGACCTCATCCCGGAGCTGCAGGGCCGCCTGCCGATCCGCGTCGAGCTGCAGGCGCTGACCCCGGCGGATTTCCGCCGCATCCTCGCCGAGCCCGATGCCTCGCTCACGCGGCAGTACGAGGCACTCCTCGGCACCGAGGGGCTGAAGGTGCGCTTCACGGATGACGGCCTCGAGCGCATCGCCGAGATTGCCTGGCAGCTCAACGAGACCACCGAGAACATCGGTGCCCGGCGGCTGCACACGGTCATGGAGCGGCTCCTCGAGGAGGCCTCGTTCACCGCTGCCGACGCCAGCCTGGCCGGCGACGAACTGGTCGTGGACGCGGCCTATGTGGACGCCCAGCTCTCGGACCTGGCGGCCGACGAGGACCTGTCGCGCTTCATCCTGTAGGAGGTAGGCCATGGCTGCCGACAATGCACCGCGTCCCGAGGGCCTGAAACTGCGCCGTGGCTCCCGCGTGCTCGAGGTGAGCTACCCCGGCGAGGCGCCCTACGCGCTGCCCTTCGAGTACCTGCGCGTCTACTCCCCCTCGGCCGAGGTGCGCGGGCACGGCCCGGGCCAGGACACGCTGCAGACCGGCAAGAGGCACGTGCGGGTGGAGACCGTGAAGCCGGTCGGGCACTACGCCATCCAGCTGGTCTTCGACGATGGCCACGACAGCGGCATCTATGCCTGGGATTACCTGCGCGCGCTCTGCGTGCACCGGGACGCCTGGTGGCAGGACTACCTGGACCGGCTCGCCGCCGAAGGCGCTTCCCGGGACCCGGACACGCAGGTGCTCCACTTCGAGCCCTGACTCCCGCGGGGGCGCCTGACCCGCCCCGCCCATCGCGCTACAATGGCGCCCCTGCCAGGCCCCGGGGCATGCCCTGAGCGACTCACCGTGAGCGACTCACCAGGAAAGGCGCACTATGAAAGATAGGGACACGACCCACTTCGGCTACCGCGAGGTGGACAAGGACGAGAAGGCCGGCCTGGTCGCCGGAGTCTTCGACTCCGTGGCCTCGCGCTACGACCTCATGAACGACCTGATGTCCGGCGGTATCCACCGGCTCTGGAAGCGCTTCACTATCGAGCTCTCCGGCGTGCGTCCCGGGCACAGCGTCCTCGACATCGCCGGGGGCACCGGCGACCTCGCGGCGAAATTCTCCCGGATCGTCGGCGAGACCGGCCAGGTCATCCTCGCCGACATCAACTACGCCATGCTCGCCGTGGGCCGGGACAAGCTCGTCGACCACGGCCTGTCGGAGAACCTCGAGTTCGTCCAGGCCGATGCCCAGTGCCTGCCTTTCCCGGACGACAGCTTCGACTGCATCACCATCGCCTTCGGCCTGCGCAACGTCACCGACAAGGACCTGGCACTGCGCGCTATGCTGCGCGTGCTCAAGCCCGGCGGCCGGCTGCTCGTGCTGGAGTTCTCCAAGCCGAAGAACCCGCTGCTGTCGAAGGCCTACGACGCCTACTCCTTCAGCGTGCTGCCGGTCATGGGCCGCCTCGTAGCCGGCGACAGCGACAGCTACCGCTACCTCGCCGAGTCGATCCGCGTGCACCCGGACCAGGAGACACTCAAGGCCATGATGGAAGACGCCGGCTTCGCCCGCGTCGAGTACCACGACATGACCGGCGGCGTGGTGGCGCTGCACCGCGGCGTCAAGGCCTAGCACCGCCTCCCGATGGTGTCCCAGCGGCCATGATCGTCAGCCCGACCCTGCACACGGCCGCCATCGCCGCGCTGGAGCGGGCCGTGAACGGCGCCCTGGCGCTGTCCCCGCACAGCCGCCGCGAGCTCGCGGCGCTGACGGGCCGGGTGATCGCCATCGACTGCACGGCGCCGCCGTTCAGCGTCTACCTCCTGCCCACCGCCAGCGGCGAGCTCGACCTGCGCGGCGTCCACGAAGGGCCCGTGGATACGCGGGTGCGCGGCAGTGGCAGCGCCTTCGCCGAGCTGGCCGGCTCCGCGGACCCGGCGGCCACGCTGGTGAACGGCGAGCTGTCCCTGGAGGGCAACAGCGCACCGCTCACGGAGCTCTCGCGCATCGTCGCCGGGCTCGATGTCGACTGGGAGGCGCCGCTGGTGGACACGCTCGGCGACGTCGCCGGCCACCAGCTCGCCGTGGCCCTGCGCGGCCTGTTCAGCTTCGGCCGCGACGCGGGCCGCAGCCTGGCCCGGCAGCTGGACGAGTTCGTGCACGAGGAGGCGAGGCTCACCCCGCCGCGGGCGGAGCTGGAGGACTTCTACAGCGACGTGCAGGCCCTCGGCCTCGCCGTCGACCGCCTGGGCGCCCGCCTGGAGCGCGCCCGCGCCCGGCTGGCGCGCCTGGGCGACGACTGACCATGTCGCGCCTGGCGCGCCTCGCGCAGATCCTGCGGGTGGCCGGCCGCCACCGCCTCGACGAGCTGCTGCCGGAAGGCAGCCTGCCGGCGCCGCTGCGCCTGGCGCTGCGCCTGAACCCCTGGCGGCTGCAGGCCGCCCCGGAGCGGCCCCGGGCCGAGCGGCTGCGGCTGGCGCTCGAGGAGCTGGGGCCGGTCTTCATCAAGTTCGGCCAGACCCTGTCCACGCGCCGCGACCTGTTGCCCGTGGACATCGCCGACGAGCTGGCGCGGCTGCAGGACCGGGTGCCGCCGTTCCCCGCGGCCGAGTCCCGGGCCATCATCGAGCGCGAGCTCGGCGACAGCGTCGGCCGGCTCTTCGCCAGCTTCGAGGAGGCACCCATGGCCTCGGCCTCCGTGGCGCAGGTGCACGCCGCGACGCTCCACGACGGCCGCGAGGTCGTGGTGAAGGTCGTGCGACCGGGCATCGAGGCGGTGATCCGCCAGGACATCGCGCTCCTGTTCACGCTCGCCCGCCTCGCCGCCCGCTACCTGCCGGACGGCCGTCGCCTGCGCCCGGTGGAGGTCGTCTCCGATTACGAGCACGTGATCCTCGACGAGCTGGACCTCGGCCGCGAAGCCGCCAACACCTCCCAGCTCCGGCGCAACTTCGCCGACGGCAAGCTGGTCTACGTGCCCGAGGTGCACTGGGACTACACCCGGCGCAAGGTGTTCACCATGGAGCGGATCCACGGCATCCCGGTGACCGACCTCGCGGCCCTGCGTGCCGCCGGTACGGACCTCAAGGTCCTCGGCGAGCGCGGCGTGGAGATCTTCTTCACCCAGGTCTTCCGCGACAGCTTCTTCCACGCCGACATGCACCCGGGGAACATTTTCGTCGATGCCTCGGACCCGGCGGACCCGCGCTACATCGCCATCGACTGCGCGATCATCGGCAGCCTGAGCGACTCGGACCAGTACTACCTCGCCCGCAATCTCCTCGGCATCTTCCGCCGCGACTACCACGAGGTGGCGCAGCTCCACGTGGAGTGCGGCTGGGTGCCGCCCGATACCCGGGTGCAGGACTTCGAGCAGGCCATGCGCGCGGTCTGCGAGCCGGTCTTCGAGCGGCCGATCGCCGAGATCTCCTTCGGCCAGCTGCTGGTCTACCTGTTCCGCACCGCGGCCCGCTTCGACATGGAGGTGCAGCCCTCGCTGGTCCTGCTGCAGAAGACCCTGCTCAACATCGAGGGGCTGGGGCGCCAGCTCTACCCCGCGCTCAACCTCTGGGATACGGCCCAGCCGTTCCTCGAGAAATGGGTGCAGGACCGCTACTCGCCCCAGAGCATGATCAAGCGCATCCAGCACCACGCACCGGGCTGGCTCGAGCAGCTGCCCCGGGTCCCGGACGCGGTGCTTGAGAACCTGCGCGAGGCCCGCGACAGCGAGGCGCGGCTGCAGGCGGAGCTCGCCCGCCAGGCGCGCCGCCGCGACGAGGCCCGGCGCGGCGAGCGGCGCCGGCTTCTCGCCGCGGCGGTCTGCGCCCTCGCCGCCGTGGCGCTGCTGCCCGGCGTGCGCGCCGGCCTGGCGGCGGTGCCGCTCCCCAGCCTGCTCCTCGGCGCACTGGCGCTGGCCCTCGCCTGGCCGCGGCGGGCACAGCCCTGAGCTGCCCATGACACAGCCCTGAGCTGCCCATGACACAACCCTGAGCTGCCCATGAACCAGCCCTGAACCGCCCCTTGAAGCAGCCCTGAGCGGCCTGTGAGATAATCGCGCGCCCGCAAGCGGCCACGGAAACCCCATGAACGACGACCTGATGAGCGCGATTCGCTGGAACGAGGACGGGCTGGTCCCGGCCATCGCCCAGGACGCGGCCAGCGGTCAGGTGCTCATGCTGGCCTGGATGAACCGCGAAGCCCTGGCCGCGACCGTGGCCGAGGGGCGTGCCGTGTACTGGTCCCGCTCCCGGCAGCGCCTCTGGCGCAAGGGCGAGGAATCGGGCAACGTACAGCAGCTGAAGGGCCTGCGCCTGGACTGCGACGGCGACACGCTGCTTCTCGCCGTGGAACAGGTCGGGGGCATCGCCTGTCACACCGGCAGGGCACACTGCTTCTACCGCCTGCTCGAGGACGGCAACTGGACCGCCACGGAAGCGGTCAGGCGCGACCCGGCCAGCCTGTACGGGAGCGCGCAGGGAGACGAGCATGAGTGACGACATCCTGGTGCGCCTGGGCGCGATCATCGCGGAACGCCGGCAGGCCTCCCCGGAGGAGTCCTACGTTGCCCGCCTGCAGGCCGCGGGGCTGAACAAGATTCTCGAGAAGGTCGGCGAGGAGGCCACGGAGGTCATCATCGCCGCCAAGGATGCGCAGGACGACGCCGGGCGCGAAGCGCTGGTGGGCGAGGTGGCGGACCTCTGGTTCCACTGCCTGGTCATGCTGGAGCGGGCCGGCAGCGGGCCGGAAGCGGTACTGGCCCGGCTCGAGGAGCGCTTCGGGCTCTCGGGACTGGCGGAAAAAGCGGCGCGCGAACGCGCAAACTAGGAAGAGGAAGACACCATGGGACTCGGCGGCATCAGCATCTGGCAGCTCCTGATCATTCTCGCGATCGTGATCATGCTGTTCGGCACCAAGCGCCTGCGCGGCCTCGGCAGCGACCTGGGCGGGGCCATCAAGGGCTTCAAGAAAAGCATGCAGGACGAGGACGCATCGACCGGCGGCACGGAGGAAGAGCGCAGCGGGGAGACGCAGGCGTCGGAAGAGCGCACGAAGAGCGGCGACAAGCCGGCGCAGGACGACGACGACCAGCGCCCCGCCTGACCTGACGACCCATGTTCGATATCGGTTTCGCCGAGCTGCTGCTGATCGCCGTGGTCGGGCTGCTGGTGATCGGCCCGGAGCGGCTGCCCGGCGCCATCCGCACCGGCAGCGCCTGGCTGAACCGGCTGCGCCGCGGTTTCAACGAGCTCAAGCACGAGGTGCAGCGCGAACTGCACAACGACGGCGTGATGGAAGAGCTGCGCAAGACGTCCGAGAGTGTGCGCAAGGAAACCGAGCGCTGGCGTGACGACCTCACCGGTAGCGGCGAGGCTGCGACGCCGGATAAAACCGGGGACAAGGCAAAAGGGACAGCGGGGGCAACGGCCCGCGAGACGGCGCAGGACAGCACGCCGCTGCGACACGGCGAAGGCGGCGACGGCGAGACGACCGGCGGCCAGGCGGCCGAAGCCGACCGCCCGGACTCCGCCCGGCGCGACGACGGTGAGCAGCGGTGAGCGACGACCCGAACGACAGCGCCATGCCGCTGGTCGCGCACCTCACGGAACTGCGCGACCGCCTGCTCCGGGCCATTCTCGCCGTGCTGGTGGTATTCATCTGCCTGTTCCCCTTCGCCAACGACATCTACACCTTCGTGTCGCAGCCGCTGCGCGCCCTGCTGCCGCCGGGAACGAGCATGATAGCCACGGAAGTGGCCTCGCCCTTTCTCACGCCGTTCAAGCTGACCCTGTTCACGGCGCTGTTTCTCGCCATCCCCTACGTGCTCTACCAGGCCTGGGGCTTCATCGCCCCGGGCATGTACCGGCACGAGAAGCGGCTGGCCTTTCCGCTGCTCGCCTCCAGCATCCTGCTCTTCTACTGCGGCGCGGCGTTTGCCTACTTCGTGGTGTTCCCGCTGATCTTCGCCTTCTTCACCAGCGTCGGTCCCGAGGACATCGCGATCATGACCGACATCAACCGCTACCTCGACTTCGTCCTCAAGCTCTTCTTCGCCTTCGGTATCGCCTTCGAGATCCCCATCGCCGCGGTGCTGATGATCTGGGCGGGTGTCACCACGCCGGAGGCCCTCGCCCGCAAGCGGCCCTATATCATCGTCGGCTGCTTCGTCTTCGGCATGCTGCTGACACCCCCGGACATCATTTCCCAGTCCCTGCTCGCGCTGCCCATGTGGCTGCTGTTCGAGGCGGGGGTGGTCGCCGGGCGCCTGCTGGTGCGCGAGCGCGGCCCGGCCGACGACTGACCCCGCTGGCCTGCGGCGGGCACGGCGCCTACACTACCCGACGACACCGCCAGGAAACGCCCGCATGAAGCGCGTTCCAGCCTGCCTGTTCACCTGCCTGGTCTCCTGCCTCCTGGCGGGCGCTAGCTGGGCCCAGGAGCCAGCCCCTGCCGAGACTTCCGTGCGCGAGGTCCTCGCAGCAGAGGAGCAGGCCGCGAAGCTGCTCGAGGAGAAGGGCGAAAAACTGGCCCGCGACGGCGAAAGCACACCCCTCGGCGCGATGGTCAAGCTGCGCGACGCGTTGCAGGCGAGCAACTGGG
>CAJWWA010000079.1 GCA_913048495.1 uncultured Halieaceae bacterium | reverse complement strand
CGTCCAGACGCGCATGGCTTTCCTCCCATCGACAGGAGGCGAAACTATTCGCCTCGCCAGCCATAGTAAAGCTGCAGGCCGGCACCGCTTGACCCGCCGTGCCGGTCACGCGAGGGATCGTCCCAAGCGCCGCATGGTGGCACTCCGGCTTGCTTGACGTTTACGTAAACGCGAGCTAGGCGAAGCCTACAGATTCTATCGAGAGGAAGGTATCGCATGAAAATCCTCGTCCCCGTGAAGCGGGTGATCGATTACAACGTCAAACCGCGCGTCAAGGCCGACGGTTCGGGCGTCGATCTTGCGAACGTCAAGATGAGCATGAACCCGTTCGACGAAATCGCCGTCGAAGAGGCGATCCGCCTGAAGGAAGCAGGCAAGGCCGAAGAGATCATCGCCGTCAGCATCGGCCCGGCAAAGGCGCAGGAAACGCTGCGCACGGCCCTCGCCGGCATCGACACCGCCTACTACCTCGTCCATTCCATGGCCGCCGGCAGCGCCTTTACCCGCCTCGATCTCGAGGCCGCGGCCAACTTCGCGGCGGCCGCGGCCGACGCCGGCGTACGCCGTATCGTCTACCTGGGCGGGCTCCTCCCCGAGGACGCGAGCGGCGCCCACCTGGCCTCCCGTCGGGAAACGGGCGAGGTGCTGCGCCGCGGCCCGGTCCCCGTCACCGAGCTGCGCGCCGGCATCATCATCGGGCCGGGCTCGGCGGCCTTCGAGGTGATGCGCGACCTGACCCTGAACCTGCCGATCATGATCACCCCGCGCTGGGTGCGCGCGAAGTCACCGCCGATCGCGCTCGACAACCTCCTCGAGTACCTGCTCAAGGTGCCGCAGTACGAGGAAACCGCCGGGGCGATCCTCGACGCCGCCGGCCCCGACTACCTCAGCTACACCGACATGATGCGCCTGGTCGCCGACGTGGCCGGCAAAGCGCGCCCGCGCATCATCCCCGTGCCGCTGCTCACGCCGGGGCTTTCCTCCTACTGGCTCGGGCTGACCACCGCCGTGCCTGTGGATATCGCCCGGGCGCTCATCGGCGGGCTCAGGCACGACTTTCCCGCCGACGACAGCGCGCTGCGCCGCCTGGTGCCGCAGCGCCTCCTCGGCGTGCGCGAGGCGATCGAGGCGGCCTTCGCCGCAGAGCGGCGCCACGCGGTCGCGGCGCGCTGGACCGAGGGTGCCTTCGCCCTGCGCGGCTATCGCCACGACACCGCCTTCTACGCCAAGCGCGCCGGCGGCACCGCTCTCGCCGCGGCGCCGGCGGAGGCGATCTGGGCCCAGCTCATCCGCATCGGCGGACGCAATCGCTACTACTACATGAACTGGCTCTGGACCCTGCGCGAGCTGGTGGACTGGCTGGTCGGCGGCGCCGGGTTCAGCCGCGGCCGGCGGGACCCGGACGACCTGCGCCTCGGCGACGTGGTGGACTACTGGACCGTGATCGGTATCGACCCGCCGCGCCACCTCACGCTCTACTTCGGCATGAGAGCGCCCGGCGCCGGGGTACTGGAGTTCGATCTCAAGCCCGAGGGCGCCGGCCGTACCCGGATCACGGTCAACGCCTACTGGCATCCCCGGGGCGTCTGGGGCCTGCTCTACTGGTACTCGCTGGTCCCCGCGCATCTGTTCCTGTTCCGTGGCTGGACCCGGGTCCTCGCCCGCCGGGCCGAGGCCGCGGGACACGCCTGAGCCCACTGGCAGGCGCCGCGCCATCCGGTACACTACGGCGCGCACCCGTCCCCGCCGAGGAGGCCCCATGGCCCGCACCCTGTTCTTCGCGCTGCACGCCCTCGCCCTGCTCGGCCTCTACGCCGCCGGCCTCGACAGCCTGTTCACCTGGCTGCTGTTCCTCGCCCTGCTCGGGACCTTTGCGCTGGGCCTTGCCGACCTCGCCCAGACCGAGCACAGCCTGCGCCGCAATTTTCCGCTGTTCGCCCGCGCCCGCTGGGTGGCCGAGCACCTGCGCCCCTTCGTGCGCCAGTACCTGCTCGAATCCGACATGGACGGCGCACCGATCAACCGCATGTTCCGCTCCATCGTCTACCAGCGCGCCAAGGGGGACCTCGATACCGTGCCCTTCGGCACCCGGGTCGATACCGACCGCGAGGGCTACGAATGGATCGGCCATTCCATCGCCGCGCTCAACCTCAGCGACCTCGATCGCAGTCCGCGGGTACGCATCGGCGGGCCCGACTGCGCCCGTCCCTACGACGCGTCCATTCTCAACATCTCCGCGATGAGCTTCGGCGCTCTCTCGGCCAACGCGGTGCGCGCCCTCAACAAGGGAGCCAGCATCGGCGGCTTCTACCAGAACACCGGCGAGGGGGGGCTCTCCGACTACCACCGGGCGTATGGCGGCGACCTTACCTGGCAGATCGGCACCGGCTACTTCGGCTGCCGCAACCCCGACGGCTCCTTCTCGCCCGAGCGTTTCGCCGACACCGCGGCCCTCGACGCCGTGCGCATGATCGAGGTAAAGCTGTCCCAGGGCGCCAAGCCCGGCCACGGCGGCATCCTGCCGGCGAGCAAGAACGACGAGGTGATCGCGCGCATCCGCGGTGTCGAGCCGCACACCGAGGTGGTGTCGCCCTCGGCGCACACGGCCTTCGACTCGCCGCGGGGGCTGCTCGAATTCATCGCCCGACTGCGCACCCTCGCGGGCGGCAAGCCTGTGGGCTTCAAGCTCTGCGTGGGGCGGCAGAGCGAGTTCATCGCCATCTGCAAGGCCATGGTGGAGACGGGTATCAGGCCGGACTTCATCACCGTGGATGGCGGCGAGGGCGGCACCGGGGCGGCTCCCCTCGAGTACAGCAACTCCGTCGGCATGCCGCTCCGCGACGGCCTGGCGTTCGTGGTCGACTGCCTCATCGGCTACGGCCTGCGCGACGACATCCGCGTCATCGCCTCCGGCAAGCTGATCACCGCGTTTCACCTGGCCAAGGCACTGGCCCTGGGTGCGGACCTGTGCAACAGCGCCCGCGGCATGATGCTGGCGCTGGGCTGCGTGCAATCGCTGGTGTGCAACACCAACCGCTGCCCCACCGGCGTGACCACGCAGGATCCACGGCTGACGCGAGGCCTGGACGTGGAGGACAAGGGCGAGCGCGTGGCGCGCTACCAGCACGAAACGGTGCACGCCCTGCTCGACATCGTCTCTTCCGCCGGCCTGCGCGCGCCGGGCGAGCTGAACCGCTCGCACATCTACCGTCGCGTCGACCCGGAACGGGTTGCCCGCTACGACGCGCTCTACCCCTACCCCGGGGTCGGCGACTTCCTGCGCCACCCGGCGCAGGGGCCCTACGCGCCGTTCATCGAGGAGGCGAACAGCGACTGCTTCCTGCCGCGCAGCTACGTGTTCGCCGGCGAGGCCTGAGGGCACCGATCCGCCCTGCCCTTGCGCTGGATCAAGGCCAGCCGCCGCCCCCTGTATTAGCTTTGGCTAATATGCTGGATGGAGGCTTCTCATGAAACGCGCACACCTTGCCACTGCCCTTGCGGCCTGCCTCGCGGTCACCGCCCCGGCCCTTGCAGACGACACCGATCCGCGCCAGGCCGAGGCGCGGACGCTGGTCAAGCGCTTCGTCGGCACCGTGAAGCCGCTGCTGACCTCCACGATCCAGGAGCAGGGCCCCGTCGCAGCCATCGAGATCTGCGCCGAGCAGGCGCCCGCGCTCGCGGACCAGCTGAGCGAGGAGACCGGCTGGTCCGTGCGCCGGGTCAGCCTGAAGCCGCGCAATGCGGAGCGGGCGCAGCCGGATGCCTGGGAACGGGAACAGCTGGAACGCTTCGCCGCCCGGGCCGCCGAAGGTGTGCCCGGGCCGATGCTGAACCACGGCGAGGTCGTCGACGGCCGCTACCGCTACCTGCAGGCGCAACCGGTGGGCGGTGTCTGCCTGGTTTGCCACGGCGAGACCCTCGATCCGGCCGTGGCCGAGGCGATCAGGACCTACTACCCGGATGACCGCGCCACCGGCTACCAGCTGGGCGAGATCCGCGGCGCCATCACGCTGACAGCACCGGCGGAAGACGCCGGCCCCTGATGCTCAGGGCCCGGTGAGTTCGCGGATAATGATCGACCAGTGGTCCAGGGCGTCGTAGAACGCCTTGACCGGGACGCGCTCGTTGAGCCCGTGGGCGTACATCTCGTCCGGGTTCATGAAAATGCCGCTCACGCCCCAGGTGGGGACGCCGGCGTTGCGGAAGTGCATGCCGTCGGTGCCGCCGGACTCCATGTAGGTGATCAGGTCGAGTCCCGGGTAGCGGCTGTGCACGGCCTTGCTCACGGCGGCCAGCACGTCCGCGCGCATCTCCGAGATCGGGCTTTCCGTCGGGTCGTCCAGGAGCCGGAACTCGGCGGCCGGGTTGGCCACCGCGGCCTTGAGGTCCGCCTCGACGTCCGCGACCGCGATGCCCGGGAAGATGCGGCAGTTCACCGTGGCCGTGGCCGACTGCGGCAGCGCGTTCTCCGCGTGACCGGCCTCGAGCATCGTGACCACGCAGGTCGTGCGCGTTGTGCCCACGTAGGACGGCTCCCGGCGCAGCCGCTCGGCCGCTTCCGCGTCCGCCGGGTCGTAGGCGAAGCGCAGCATGGCGTCGCCCAGCTCTCCCCCCAGCTTCTCACCCACCTTCTGGAAGTAGGCAAGGGTCATCTCCGTCCAGCGCACCGGGAAGCGGTGCGCCTCGATCGCCTTGACCGCGCTGGCCAGCTCGTAGATCGCGTTGTCGTCCCGGGGCCGGCTGCTGTGGCCGCCGGGGTTGCGCACCGTGACCTCCCAGGTGGCGTAGGTCTTCTCCGCGGCCTGCACGTTGTAGCTGATGGCGCGCCCGTCGGCGGAGAGATCGCCGCCGCCGGCATCGGAGTTGAGGGCGAACTCGGCCTCCACGAGCTCGGGCATCTCGTAGGCCATCATGCGCGTCGTCACCATGCCGCTCTCCTCGTCGCCCGAGAAGGCGAGGATGAGGTCGCGGTCGGGCACGAAGCCCTCCTCGCGGAGGCGGAGGAAGGTGCTCGTCAGCTGCGCCACGCCGAACTTGTTGTCGATGCTGCCGCGGGCGTAGAAGTTGGTCTCGTCCCGGGTGAGCTCGAAGGGCGGCCGCTCCCAGTCGCTGGCGTAGGCCTCGACGACATCCATGTGCCCGAGGAACAGTATCGGCTTCTTCCCGGCGGAGCCGTCGCCCCGGTAGGTGACGATGAGGCTGGCGAAGCTGTCCTTCGGCACCACGCGCACGTCCTCCGTCGGGAACCCGGCCTCGAGGAACCGGTCCGCGAGGTAGCGCGCCACCCGGGGCGTATTGCCCGTCGTCTTCGAGGTGTCCACCTCGACGATGTGCCGGTAGATCTCCAGGGTGCGCCGGGCGTGTTCGCCGGGCACCGTCTCGGCGCTGGCCGCGGCGCCGGCGGCGGCCGTGCAGAGCGCTAGCGCGAGGAGCAGGGTCTTCATGGTCGTCTTCTCCAGAGGGGCTACGGGGGTCGTGACCGGCGTCGCTGCGACCGGCCGCGGCACTGCGCGATGCTGTGGCGCAGGACGGCCATTCCGGTACACTGCAGCCAAGCATAACAGTAACGAGGCAAGGAGCCCCCATGCGCCGCATTGACCTGACCAGTGCCGGCTTCCTCCTCCTGGAGAAGCGCGAGACGCCCATGCACGTGGGCGGCATCAACCTGTTCACGCTGCCCGACGGCGCATCGGAGCACGAGTTCCTCGGCGACCTGCGCGAACTGCTGCGCGGCACCACGGCGTTCCGCAAGCCCTTCGGCGAATACGTGGTCACCGGCAAGACCGGCCTGTACTGGGAGAAGGACGAGCACATCGACCTCGACTACCACGTGCGCCACTCGGCACTGCCCGCGCCCGGCCGCTACCGGGAACTCTTCGCCCTCGCCTCGCGGCTGCACACCACGCTCCTCGACCGGACCCGGCCGCTGTGGGAACTGCACCTGATCGAGGGGCTGCAGAACCGCCAGTTCGCCGTGTACAACAAGATCCACCACGCCGCCATCGACGGCGTCGGTGCCATGCACCTCACCCGCAGCATGTGTTCGGAGGTCCCCGACGAGCGCATCGACTACGGACCCTTCTCCCTGGAAGCCTACGAGATCTACAAGGAGATGCGCTTCGGCTCGCGGCAGAAGCACGCACCGCCGAAGCAGGCGGAGCTGCGCAACGTGGTCGATGCCATCAAGCACCAGTACGACTCCTCCATGCACCTGGTTACCGCGATGCGGCGCTTCGGCGCCGCCTTCGTCGGCCGCGGCGGCAACCTCGCCGTTCCCTGGCACAATGTTCCCAGGACCACGCTGAACACCCGCGTCTCCGGCGCCCGCCGCTTCGTGGCGCAGTCCTTCGACTTCCAGCGGGTGCGGGCCGTGGGCAAGGCCATGGACGCGACGGTGAACGACGTGGTGCTGGCCATGTGCTCCGGCGCGCTGCGCCGCTACCTGCTGACGCGCGATGAACTGCCCCGGCACTCGCTGAAGGCGATGGCGCCGGTGTCCCTACGCGAGGAGACGGACCTCGACTCCACCAACGCCGTTGGCTTCATCACTGCGGACCTTGCCACCAACGTCTACGACCCGGAGAAGCGGCTGCGCACGATCCAGGATTCGATGCGCGCCGGGAAAGACCTGCTGCGCTCCCTGTCCTCCCGCGAGGCAGCCCTGTTCATGCAGCTGACCCAGGTTCCCGCGCTGCTGACCTCGGTGCTCGGCCTGGCCTCCCGCTACCCGGCCTTCAGCACCGTGGTATCCAACGTGCCGGGCCCGCGGGAGCGGCTGTACTGGAACGGCGCGCGCCTGGACGGCATCTATCCCGCCTCCATCGTCTTCGACGGCTTCGCCATGAACATCACCATGGTCAGCTACGTCGACAAGCTGGACTTCGGCATCGTTGCCTGCCGCCGCTCCCTGCCGCAGGTGCAGCGCATGATCGACCACCTCGAGGACGCGCTAGCCGAACTCGAGGAGGTGGCGGGCACGGCAACCGCTCCGGCGCGCAAGCGCCCGGCGCCGGGCCGCGGCACACGGCGGCCGGCGCGCCAGGCCGCCGGCATCAGGCCGAAGCTCGCCGCCAGCGACAAGGCGCCCGCGAAGGCCCGTGCCGCCGCGAAGAAGAAAGCGACAGCGAAGAAGAAGGCGCCCTCGAAGAAAGCTGCCCCGGGCAAGGCAGCGGCGAAGAAAGCCGCGCCCGGTAAGGCCGCCGCGAAGAAAGCGGCCGCCAAGAAAACCGCCGCGAAAACAGCCGCGAAAAAGAAGGCGGCTGCGAAGAAGACGACCCCGAAAAAGGCCACCCCGAAGAACGCGGCGGGCAGGCGACGCGCCGGGAGCGCCCAGTGAGCGACGACCTGCTGCTCGGCGGCGCGGCCGGCAGCCAGGTCAAGCTCGCGCTGCGCTACGCGAACCGGCACGGCCTGGTGGCCGGCGCCACCGGTACCGGGAAAACCGTCACGCTGCAGTGTCTCGCCGAGGGCTTCTCGGACGCCGGCGTGCCGGTGTTCCTCGCGGACGTCAAGGGCGACCTCTCCGGGCTGGCCAGCGCCGGCAGCTCCTCGACCGCGGTCGAAGAGCGCGTGGCGCACATCGGCATGGACGGCTTCCACCCGCGACCCTACCCGGTCGCCTTCTGGGACCTGTTCGGCGAGCGCGGCGTATCCGTGCGCACCACCGTCACCGAGATGGGCCCGCAGCTCCTGGCGCGCCTGCTGGAGCTCAACGATACCCAGGAAGGCGTGCTGACGCTGCTGTTCGAGGTCGCCGACGACGAGGGCCTGCTGCTGGTCGATCTCGCGGACCTGCGCACCGGTCTCGCCTACCTCGCCGAACACGCCGGCGAACTCGCCGGCACGGTACGCGTCGCGCGCAGTTCCGTGGACGCGATCCTCCGCCGCCTGCTGGTGCTGGAGCGGGCAGGCGGCGACCGCTTCTTCGGCGAGCCGGCCCTCGCCCTCGATGATCTCATGCAGTGCGCGCGCGACGGCCGCGGGGTGGTCAACATCCTGGCGGCGGAAACGCTCATCGACAACCCGCGCGCCTACGCGATGTTCCTGCTGTGGCTGCTCGCCGAACTCTTCGAGACGCTGCCGGAGGTCGGCGACCCGGACAAGCCCGTCCTGGTCTTCTTCTTCGACGAGGCGCACCTGCTGTTCAGGGACGCGCCATCGGTGCTGCTGGAAAAGGTGGAGCAGGTGGTGCGGCTGATCCGCTCGAAGGGCGTCGGCGTCTGGTTCGTCACCCAGAGCCCCGCCGACATCCCGGACCCGGTCCTCGCCCAGCTCGGCAACCGTGTCCAGCACGCGCTGCGCGCCTATACGCCGAAGGAGCGCCGCGCCGTGCGGGTGGCGGCCGAGTCGTTCCGGCCGAACCCGGCCCTCGATACCGCGGCGGTCATCGGCGAACTCGGTGTCGGCGAGGCACTGGTGTCCACCCTGGGGCCGAAGGCGGTACCGACGCCGGTCGAGCGTGTGCTGCTGCGCCCGCCCTATTCCCGCATGGGCCCGCTCGGCGACGCGGAACGCGTGGCGCTGGTGGCGGGGGACCCCAACCAGCGCCGCTACGCGCAGGCGGTCGACCCGCGCTCGGCCCACGAGATCCTGCGCGAGCGCATGGAGAAGGCACGCCAGGAGGCCGGGTCGAACAAGGCACAGGCGCAGACCCCGGCCGGGAAGGGCCGGTCGCGCGGCCGGGAAAGTGCCGGGGAGGCCTTCGTGAAAAGCGTGGCACGGAGCCTGGGCTCGGCGACCGGTCGGCGCCTCGGGGAGCGGCTGCTGCGCGGTGTGCTGGGCTCGCTGCTCAAGTAATTCAGCAGGTTACAACCGACTGTTAATGTGATTTCCTGCCGATGAGCCGCCGCCCGGCCGCTACCACGGCGAGCACGAGGAAACCCGCGACAACCCCCAGCAGGGCCCCGGCGAGCAGCGGACCGAGCAGTTCGCCCACCGGGCCGAAACGGGCCGCGACCTCGACCACGGCGTGCTCCAGCGCATGGGCGCTGTGCAGCAGGATGCCGCCGCCGACCATGAACATCGCGGCGGTGCCGACGACGCCCAGGGCCCTCATGAGCCAGGGCGCAAATGCCAGCAGCCCCCGGCCCAGCAGCTGCAGGGGTGCGGACTCGCGCTCGGCCAGGTAGAGCCCCGCGTCATCCAGCTTGACGATCGCAGCGACCAGCCCGTAGACACCCACGGTCATGATCAGCGCGATGGCCGAGAGGACGCCGACCTGTGTCGCCAGGGCCTCGTCGGCGACAATACCCAGGGTGATGACGATGATCTCCGCGGAGAGGATGAAATCCGTGCGTATGGCGCCGCGGATCTTGTCGCGCTCCACCTGCCGCGGGTCCGCCGCCGGGTCCGCCAGCCGCTCGACCAGTTCCCGGTGCGCCTGTTCCTTGCTCTCCCGCGAGGCCGCGACGGCGTGCCAGAGCTTCTCGCCGCCCTCGTAGCAGAGGAAAAGCCCGCCGCAGACCAGCAGCGGCGCGATCGCACAGGGCGCCACGGTCGCGAGGACCATCGCCGCCGGCACGAGGATCACCTTGTTGCGCAGGGACCCCACGGCAACCGCCCAGACCACGGGCAGTTCCCGGTGTGCCCGCACGCCGGTGACTTTTTCCGCGTTGACCGCGAGATCGTCGCCGAGGACCCCGGCGGTCTTCTTCGCCGCGACCTTGGACATGACCGAGACGTCGTCGAGGATCGTCGCGATGTCGTCGAGGAGAACGAGGAGACTGCTGCCCGCCACGGCGTTACCTCAGCCGCGCCGCGGCGCCGGGAGCATGTTCGAGCGCGGATAGCGCGGGCGTTTGCCCGTCGCGAGGTAGCGCTGGATCGCCTCCTGCGAGCGCAGGGCCACCGCTTTCTTGCGCCGGGCGACGAACTCGTTCTTCTGCAGCGGATCGATGATCCGCGCCTTCTGGTTGTCGTGCCACTGCATGTCCAGTACATCCTGCAGCACGCGCTGTGCGTCGGCATCGAAGATGGGCACCAGCACTTCCACCCGGTAATCGAGATTGCGCGTCATCAGGTCCGCCGAGCCGATGTAGTAGCGCGGCTTGCCGCGGTTGTAGAACACGTAGACCCGCGGATGCTCGAGGTAGCGATCGACGATGCTGATGCCCTCGATGTTGTCCGAGCGGCCGGGCACCCCCGGCAGCAGGGAACACATGCCGCGGATGATCAGGCGCACCTCGACACCGGCCTCGCTCGCTTCGTAGAGCTTCAGCGACAGCTGCTTGTCGACGAGGTTGTTGCACTTCACCGTGATCGCCGCGCGGTGACCCTTGCGGGCGTTGCGAATCTCCGCCTCGATCATGTCGATGATCGCCGGCCGGGTCGTGTGCGGCGACACGAGCAGCAGCCGGTACTCGGGCCGCTTGTAGGTGTACTTGAGAAACTCGAAGACGTTGGCGACGTCCTCGCCGATGGTCTGGTCGTAGGTGAGCAGCGTGAAGTCCGTGTACAGCCGCGCGGTCTTCTCGTTGAAGTTACCGGTACCAATGTGGCTGTAGTAGCGCAGCCCGCCCTGCTCCCGGCGCTCGATGAGCAGCAGCTTGCTGTGCACCTTGAGGCCCGGGATGCCGAAGATGACCTCGATGCCGCCCTCGGTCAGGCGCTGGGCCCAGTTGATGTTGGCCGCCTCGTCGAAGCGCGCGGCGAGCTCGACCACCGCGCGCACCCGCTTGCCGTTGGCCACGGCGTTGAGCAGCGCGTCGACCACCCGGGACTCGCTGGCCACCCGGTAGAGGCAGATCTTGATGGACTCCACCGCCGGGTCCAGGGCCGCCGTCTTGAGCAGGTCGATGACGTAGTCGAAGGGGTGATACGGGTAGTAGAGCAGGATGTCCTGCTCGCGGATGTTCTCGAAGATGCTGTTGGCGGCATCGAGCTCGGGCACGCGCACCGCGGGCAGCGGCTTCAGCTCGAGGTACTTCGGCCCCACCCGGGGAAAGCTCATGAAGTCCTTGGAATTGTGGTAACGCCCCCCGGGAATGAGGCTGTCGTACTTGCCGAGGTCGAAGCGGGCGACCAGGAAGTCGAGCAGGTGCCGGGGCATGTCGCCGTCGTACACGAAGCGCACCGGGTCGGCGCGCTGGCGCTGCTTGAGGCTCATGGCCATCTTCTCGATGAGGCTCTCGGTGATGCCCGCATCGAGCTCGATCTCCGCATCCCGCGAGAACTTGAAGCAGTACGCGGAGGCCTCCTCGATCGGGAGAATGCCGCGGAACATCTGCGGCAGGCAGGCGCGGATCACGTTGTCGAGGGCGATGAACACGCGCCCGCTCTTGCCCTTGCGCCGGGGAATCTCGACGAAGCGGTTGAGCCGGTCCGTGGGCACTTCCACCACGGCATAGGTGTGCGCATCCGCGGCAACGAGGTCGATGGCGAGGTAGAGGGATTCGTCGTTGAGCACGGGAATCGCCTGGCCCTCGTAGAACAGGATCGGGTCCAGCTCCGGCAGCACCGTGGTGGTGAAGTAGTTCTGCACGAACTCCGCCTGGTTGGGCTCCAGCTGGCGTTCGTTGATCATGTAGATACGCCGGCGCTGCAGCGCCTTCATGACCTCGTTGTAGACGCGCTCGAAGTCGCGCTGGGAGGCGACCACCGAGTCCTGGATCGCCGCGAGCAGGTCCTTGGCCTGCTGCCGCGTCGACCCCCGGGAAACGGAAATGAGCCGGCGCACCTCGGCCACGCGCACGCGGAAGAACTCGTCCAGGTTATTGGAGAAGATACCGAGGTAGCGCAGCCGCTGGATCTCGGGCACCGTCGGGTCGGCGGCCTCCTGCAGCACACGGTCGCGGGCGGGGTCGAACGCAGTCTCCACCTCACGCATGGCCGGGGCGATCCAGGCGGCCAGGGCGCGGCCGAAATCGGGCGCCGGCGAGGAAGGACGAGCCATGGTTTCCGCGCCCGCAATCAGCGGGTCGGTGGCCAGAAGGTCCGCCGGCAGGCTTTCCGCCAGAACCCCTTCGCGCACGCCATAGGCGGAGAACACGATGCGGTCGAACTGGCCGTGCCGCATGACCCGGCGCAAAAGCAGGGCCGCATAGGGCAAGGTTTCCACCCGCCGCGAGGACAGGCCGGGCGGGCCG
>CAJWWA010000078.1 GCA_913048495.1 uncultured Halieaceae bacterium | reverse complement strand
GCTACTTTTCCGCGGAGTTCCTGCTGGGGCCGCACCTCGCCAACAACATGCTCAACCTGGGCATCGAGGGCGGCGTGCGCCGGGCGGTGGCGGAGCTCGGCCTGGATCTCGACGCGCTGCTCGACCGGGAGGAAGAGCCGGGTCTCGGCAACGGTGGACTGGGCAGGCTGGCCGCCTGCTTCCTGGACAGCTGCGCAACCCTGCAGCTGCCGGTGCTCGGCTACGGCCTGCGCTACGAGTACGGCATGTTCCAGCAGCAGCTGCGCAACGGCTACCAGCTGGAGAATCCCGACCGCTGGCTTCGCGACGGAAACCCCTGGGAGTTCGAGGTGCGCGAGCGCGCCCGGCGGGTTCACTTCGGCGGGCGCGCCGAGGGCTACCGCGACGACCACGGTCACTGGCGGCACCGCTGGGTGGATACGCGCGACGTGCTGGCGATTCCTTACGACATGCCGGTGCCGGGCTACCGCAACGAGACGGTCAATACGCTGCGCCTCTGGCGCGCGCAGGCCACGGAGGAGTTCGACCTCGGTGAGTTCAACGCCGGCAGCTATACGGACGCGGTGGACGAGAAGACGCAGGCCGAGAAGATCACCATGGTCCTTTACCCCAACGACCAGAGCGAGGCGGGCAAGGAGCTGCGCCTGCGCCAGCAGTATTTCCTCGCGTCTGCCAGCCTGCAGGATATCCTCGCCGACTGGGTCGACGTGCACGGGGAGGACTTCACCGGTTTCGCCGACGGCAACTGCCTGCAGCTGAATGACACCCATCCGACCGTCGCCATCCCCGAGCTCATGCGCCTGCTCATGGACGAGCACCACCTGGGCTGGGAGGCGGCCTGGGCGATCACCCGCGAGAGCTTTGCCTACACCAACCACACGCTCCTGCCCGAAGCGCTGGAGACGTGGTCCGTCGCGCTCTTCGGCAGCCTGCTGCCGCGGCTGCTGGAGATCATCCAGGAGATCAACGCCCGCTTCCTCACCGAGGTGTCGCGGCACTGGCCCGGCGACGTCGACCGCGAGCGGCGCATGTCGCTGATCGACGAGGGCGGGGAGCCGCAGCTGCGCATGGCCTATCTCGGCATCGTGGGCAGCTTCTCTGTCAACGGCGTCGCCGCCCTGCACACGCGGCTGCTCACCCGCGGCCTGTTCCGGGATTTCCACGAGCTGTGGCCGGCGAAGTTCAACAACAAGACCAACGGTGTCACCCCCCGGCGCTGGCTCGCCTACTGCAACCCGGGGCTGGCCGCGCTGATCGACGAGACCCTGGGCGAGGGCTGGGTCTGCGACCTCGAGCGGCTGCGGGAGCTGGCCCCGCAGGCGGAGGATCCGGCCTTCCGCGAGCGTTTCGCCGCGGTAAAGCTCGACAACAAGCGGCACCTGGCCGAGCTGGTCGCCGATGGCTGTGGCGTCACCTTCGACCCGGCCATGCTCTTCGATGTGCAGGTCAAGCGCATCCACGAGTACAAGCGGCAGCTCCTCAATGTGCTCCACGTCATCCACCTGTACGACCGGGTGCTGCGCGGGGAAACCGACGGCCTCGCACCGCGCTGCGTACTCATCGGCGGCAAGGCGGCGCCGGGCTACGCCATGGCCAAGGCCATCATCAAGCTGGTGAACAACGTGGCCGCGGTGGTGAACGAGGATTCACGGTTGGCGCCCTGGCTGCGCCTGGCCTTCCTGCCCGACTACAAGGTCACCAGCATGGAGGTCATCTGCCCTGGCGCGGACCTGTCGGAGCAGATATCCACCGCGGGCAAGGAGGCCTCGGGCACCGGCAACATGAAATTCATGATGAACGGGGCGGTCACCATCGGCACCCTGGACGGTGCCAACATCGAGATTCTCGAGGCCGTGGGGGAGGAGAATTTCTTTCTCTTCGGCATGAACGCCGAGGAGGTCCAGGCCCGGCGCCGTGACTACCGCCCCGCGGACATCGTGGCGGCCGACGGCGACCTGCAGCGCGTGCTGCACCTGCTCGAGAGCGGACACTTCAACCTGCTCGAGCCCGGGATCTTCGATGACATCATCGGCGCCATGACCAGCCCCGGCGACCCCTGGATGACCCTCGGCGATTTCCGCGCCTACGTCGATGCCCAGCGCCGGGTGGATGCCGCCTGGCAGGACCGTGACGGCTGGCTCAGGCGGTGCATCATGAACACGGCGGCGAGCGGCCGCTTCTCCTCGGATCGCACGATCCGGGAATACGGACGGGACATCTGGTTCCGTGAACGCAGCACAGGCTGAACGGTACCCGGAGGGCCGGCCCATGGTGATCAGCGACGACAACCCCCGCTATGTCAGCCGGCTGACCCGCAGTACGCTGGGCCTGGTGCTTGCCGGCGGTCGCGGCTCGCGGCTCTACGAGATGACCAACTGGCGGGCAAAACCGGCGGTCTACTTCGGCGGCAAGTACCGCATCATCGACTTCCCGCTCTCCAACTGCGTGAACTCCGGGGTGCGCAAGATCGGCGTGCTGACCCAGTACAAGGCGCATTCCCTGATCCGCCACCTCATGCGCGGCTGGAGCCACTTCCGGCGCGAACTCGGCGAGTATATCGAGGTGCTGCCGGCCTCCCAGCGCCACTCCGACGACTGGTACCAGGGCACCGCCGACGCGGTCTACCAGAACCTCGACATCATCCGCGCGGAGCAGCCCGAGTTCGTACTCATCCTGGCCGGGGACCACGTCTACAAGATGGACTACGGCCCGCTGCTGGTGGAGCACGTGGAGTCCGGTGCAGATATGACGGTCTGCTGTCTCGAGGTGCCGGTCGCGGAAGCCGCGGGCACCTTCGGCGTCATGCAGATCGACGAGACGGGGCGGGTCATCGGCTTCCAGGAGAAGCCGGCGGAGCCGGCGGAGATTCCCGGGCGCCCGGGCTTCTGCCTGGCCTCCATGGGCAACTACGTGTTCAACACCGATTTCCTCTACGACCGCCTGGTGGAGGATGCGGCGGAGATGGGCTCGACCCACGACTTCGGCAACGACGTGATCCCGGCAATGATCGAGTCCTGCCACGTCCACGCCTACCCGTTCCGCGACACGGAAACGGGCGACAAGGCCTACTGGCGCGACGTCGGGACCCTCGACTCCTACTGGCAGGCAAACATGGAGCTGGTCTCGACCACGCCGCAGCTGAACCTCTATGACAGCGAGTGGCCGCTTTGGACCTACCAGGAGCAGCTGCCGCCGGCCAAGTTCGTCTTCGACGACCCGGACCGGCGCGGACTGGCGCTGCAGTCGATGGTCGCCGGAGGGTGTATTATCTCGGGAAGCGAGGTCCACGGCTCCGTGCTCTTCTCCGGCGTCTACGTGCACCCGCACTCGATGGTGGACGGGGCCGTGCTGCTGCCGGACGTGGAGGTGGGGGCCGGCTCGCGGCTCGGCCGGGTCATCGTTGACCGCGGTTGCCGGATACCGGAAGGTATGCGCATCGGCCTCAACCCGGAGGAAGACCGGTCCAACGGCTTCCGGGTATCCGCCGGCGGTGTGACCCTCATCACCCGCGGCATGCTTGGCCAGGCCGAGGGATCGCTTTAACAGGAAACAACCCAGGATGGATGCAATGAACCGGGAGCCGGGTGTGGCTGTGCGCCGCGTGGAGACTCGTCCCTTCGAAGGCCAGAAGCCCGGTACGTCGGGCCTGCGCAAGAGCGTGCGGGAGTTTGCCGAGCCCCACTACCTGGAGAACTTCGTCCAGGCCATTTTCAATACCCTCGGGGGGGACGCCCGGGATGCCCTCGTCCTCGGCGGCGACGGCCGCTACGGCAACCGCGATGCGATCCAGCGCATCCTGCGGCAGGCGGCCGCCAACGGCTTCCGGCGGGTGATCGTCGGCCGCGGCGGCATCCTGTCGACGCCGGCGGCCTCCTGCCTGATCCGCAAGCACGGCACCGATGGCGGCATCATCCTCTCGGCCAGCCACAATCCCGGCGGCCCGGACGGCGATTTCGGGGTCAAGTTCAACGGCGCCAACGGGGGACCCGCGCCGGAGAGCGTCACCGCGGCGATCCACGCCGCCAGCGGCAGCCTCGACCACTACCTCACCTGCGATGCGCCCGACATCGACCTCGACCGCGACGGCTGCCACGACCTCTGCGGCATGCAGGTGGACGTGATCGACCCGGTGGCCGACTACGCGGACCTGCTCGAGGGGCTGTTCGACTTCGACGCCCTGCGCGAGATGCTCGGCAGCGGGCGCTTCCGCATGCGCTTCGATGCCATGCACGCGGTGACCGGCCCGTACGCCCGCGAGATCCTCGAACGCCGCCTCGAGGCGCCCGCCGGCACGGTCATGAACGGCGAGCCGCTGGAGGATTTCGGCGGCGGTCACCCGGACCCGAACCTGGTCCACGCACACGCGCTGGTGGCGCTCATGAACGGCGATGACCCGCCCGCCTTCGGTGCCGCCTCGGACGGTGACGGCGACCGCAACATGGTCCTGGGTCGCGGCGGGTACATCAATCCCTGTGACTCCCTGGCCGTGCTCACCGCCAACGCGCACCTCGTGCCCGGCTACCGGAGCCTCGCCGGCGTGGCCCGGTCCATGCCCACCAGCCGGGCCGTGGACCGGGTGGCCGCGGCCCGGAACCTGCCCTGCTACGAGACGCCCACCGGGTGGAAGTTCTTCGGCAACCTGCTCGACGACGGCCGCATCACCCTCTGCGGCGAAGAGAGCTTCGGCACCGGCAGCAGCCACGTGCGCGAAAAGGACGGCCTCTGGGCCGTGCTGTTCTGGCTCAACATCATCGCCGCCCGGCAGCAGCCGGCGCGGGCGATCCTCCGCGAGCACTGGCGGCAGTTCGGCCGCGACTACTTCACCCGGCACGACTACGAGGGCGTGGACAGCGCCGGCGCCGAGGCGCTCATGGCCGGGCTGCGCGAGCGACTGGGCAGCCTGCCCGGCCAGCAGTTCGGAGAGGAGGTCGTGACCGAGGCGGACGATTTCGCCTACGAGGACCCGGTGGACGGCAGCGTCAGCCGCGGCCAGGGCATCCGCCTCTACTTCGAGAGCGGCGCACGCGTGGTGTTCCGGCTCTCCGGCACCGGCACCGCGGGGGCCACCCTGCGCCTTTACTGTGAGCGCTACGAGCGCGACCCGACGCTGCTCGAGCTGGACACGCAGCGGACGCTGGCGCCTGTGCTCGATGCCGCCGCCGCCATCGCCGGCATCGAGGCGCACACCGGCCGCACGACGCCCGACGTCATCACCTGAGCGCGACCGTGCACATCCTCATGCTCGCGGCCGAGGACGGCGCGCTGCCCGGCGGCAAGGTCGGCGGCATGGGCGACGTGCTCCGCGATATCCCGCCGGCGCTGGCGGCACTGGGTCACCGGGTGACGGTGCTGACACCCGGCTACGGCCGCCTGTCGCACGTTCCGGGGGCGCGGCAGGTCGCCTCGGTGGCGGTACCTTTCCGCGGTCGCAGCGAGCTGCTGGGTCTCTTCGAGCTGCCCGCCCGCGGCCCCGGCGGGGCCGTCCGGCAGCTGGTGCTCGAGCACCTGACCTTCGCCGGCCCCGTGTACTGCAATGACCCGCCGGATCGTCCCTTCGCCACCGACGCCAGCAAGTTCGCCCTGTTCTGTGCCGCCGCCGTGCGCGCGCTGCTCGAGGGGGAACTTCCGATGCCGGACGTGGTGCACCTGCACGACTGGCACACGGGGACCTTCGCGCTCCTCTCGCAGGCGCAGCCGCGGCTCGCCAGCCTGCGCCGGGTGTTCACGATCCACAACCTGGCGATGCAGGGCATCCGGCCGCTGCGCGGCGACCCGTCCAGCCTGGGTGCCTGGTTTCCCGGGCTGGTACCGCTGCCGGTGGCCATCGACCCGCGCTACAAGGACTGCTACAACCCGCTGCGCGCCGCCATCGGGCTCTGCGAGGCCCTGCACGCGGTGTCGCCGACCTACGCCGCGGAGATCTGCGACCCCGCCAGCGGCCTCGGCGAGGGGCTGCAGCGCGATCTCGCGGCGGCGCAGGAGGCGGGTCGCCTGCACGGTATTCTCAACGGCTGCGAATACCCGGATGCGCTCCCCGCACCGCTCCCCCACGGCGATTTCCTCGCCCTGGCCCGGCGCGAAGTGGAGCGCTGGCTGGCGGCGGGGGGTGTTGCCGCCGCGGCCCATGTGCTCGCGCTCCGGCGCATCGACGAGCGCCTGGCCGCGGGCGGCGAGCCCGCGCGGCTGCTCACGGTGGTCGGGCGCCTGACGGAGCAGAAGCTCGGCATGCTGGTCGCGCGGCAGGCCGACGGTCGCCCGGTGCTCGAGCACCTGCTGGAGCAGCTCCGGGACGATGAACTGCTGGTGGTGCTCGGCAGCGGCGACGGCGACCTCGAGCGTTTCTTGAACGAGGCGCAGGCACGCAGTGACCGCCTGCTGTTCCTCTGCGGCTACTCCGAGGCGCTCTCCGAGCAGCTCTATCTCGCCGGCGACCTGTTCCTCATGCCCAGCCGCTTCGAGCCCTGCGGCATCGCCCAGCTCCTCGCCATGCGCGCCGGCCAGCCCTGCCTGGTGCATCGCACTGGCGGGCTTGCCGATACGGTCAGGGACGGGGTCGACGGCTTCGTCTTCGCCGGTGCGACGGAGGCGGAACGTCTCGATAACCTGCTCGCCCGGCTGCGCGAGGCCCTGCGGCTGCTGCGCAACCACCGGCGCAAGCGCGAGGCCCTGCGCCGCGCTGCGCGGGCCGCGCGCTTTCCCTGGGCCGACGCGGCCCGCGCCTACGTCGAGCAGCTGTACCGCTGAGCTATCGCTGCCCGAGCCGGCGCCGGCGTTACCGGCCGCGGGTGAAAAGCACGCCGGTCGAATCGTGCAGCGACAGCGGCCCCCCCGCGTAGTCCTGTGCAATGCCGGGTGTGCGCAGGGCCACGGTCCAGCCGTCGCCGTCCAGCCCCGGCACCGGGAGTGCGAGGGGGTCCAGGGGTTCGGTGGCCTCGCCTTCCATGTGCGTGACCAGGTACACCTGTTCGCCGTCGGGCCCGTGCCGCAGCGCGGTGAACACCGTGCGCCCTTCGATGGGCCGGAGGTAGTCGAAGTGGTCGCGCCCGCCGTAGGCCTCGCGCAGCCAGGGGCGCGCCCGGCGGAAGGCGCGCAGCCCCCGGGTGAAGGCCACCTGCTCCTCGTCGAGCATGGACAGCGAGTGCGACACGTTGCAGTACTCGTGCATGTCGTCCATCCATGCCCGGGCGATGACCTTGAGATGCGCGGGCGTCATCGGCTGGGGCCCGGCAAGGATGGGGCGAACAGCGGTGAGCAGGTTGGCAATCTGTTCGAGATCGTACTCGGTCACCTCCACCAGCGCAGGGAGAAACTCGAAGAAGCGCGACAGGTCCTCGCGCGTCTCGAAACCGAGCGCCTTGAGCCGGGTGAAGTTGCCCGGTACCGAGTAGGCGTACTCATCGACCTGCCATTTGAGGGAGACGGACTCCTCGGCGACGATCTTCACCCCGTAGCGGTCATCCTGGTTGCGGATGAAACCCCAGCTTGCGCGGGCGGAGGCGTTGAGGAAGTCCATGGGCACGCCCGGGAAGGCGGCATAGGTGAGCAGGGCCACGGCCGGGTTGTCGTAGGCCTTGTCGAGGATCTCCATGCGCGTGGCGCCGAGGCGGGTATTGATGTTGAGCTTGGGATTGACCTGCGTGCCCCGGCGCAGCGTGTCGTGATTTGCGGTGCCGCTGATCCACTGGTCGCCGTGCGTGAGCATCTCGCGGATGCGCCAGAACTTGGACAGCCAGAAGCTGTAGAGAAACGGCGTGTTGTGGGCAAAGGTGAGCGGCCCCCACTGGAACACATCGTCATCCCGCTGAGCCTCGATCACCGCCCGGTAGGTCGAGGCGAGTTCCCAGTCCTCCTCCGGCCAGGGGCGCCCGTCCTCGAAGATGAACCAGGGGCGGAAGCGGGTGCCGCAGACGCACTGCTCCACGTCGGCCATCTGCTGCAGGTAGTCATCGTCGTGGCGGAGCCGCTGGTCGCCGTGGTCCCACCACTTGAAGTCCTGCGCGCCGTCCACGCGCACGCCGTCGGCGCCGAAGTCGACCTTGCGCCGCTGGATTTCCAGGAGAATGGCGCGCACCGCCGGGTTGCGGTAGTCGAGGTTCTGGCCGTACATGTTCGGCCCGGCAAGGTAGTGGGGACTGAGAACCTCCAGCGCCTGGTTGTCGGCGTGGCCGAAGACCAGGTCCAGGATCAGCATTTTCGGCCCTTTCGGCCAGTTGTGCAGCACCGCGGCGAGGTCCGCGAGTTCGTGCGGGCGGCCGGTCTCAAGGAGCACCGGGTTGACCGTGCCCATGCCGGCGATGACCACGTCATAACCCCAGTTCGTCGTGTCCGGGCGCGTGAGTTCTACCCGGCAGCTTGCGTCGTCGCGCTGTGTTTCCGCCCAGAAACCGGGGCCGGTCTCGTAGATGGTGGTGGGCTCCACCGGCAGCAGCTGCACCGCGTCGTAGCCGGCGTAGATGGCGTCTGCATCCTCCAGCGGCAGCCCGCGGCGCAGCCGCTCGCCGATGCGCTCGAAGTGGCGGGTCAGGCTTGCCAGCGTGCCGCCGGCGGTGGCCGTGGGCACGTGTAGCTGGAGGATATTGATCGGCGGGCCGAACTTGTGCACGCCCTCACCGGCCAGGGCCTCGTAGTAGGCCCGGTCGCCGCGCTCGCGTTCGAGGTCGGCGGGGTCGAGGATTTCAGCCGGCGCGAAGGCACCGAAGGGTACGGACACTGCCAGCGGGTCGACGATGCGATGCTCGACGCCCTCGCCGTCGCGCCAGCAAAGCGCGTAGAAATCGCCCACCAGCGCCCGGGTGCCCGCGCAGAGCCCGTCGACCACGGCGAAGACATGGCTCTCGTGGCGCCGCACGGGCAGCAGCAGGCGCTCGAAGTCGGCGACCTGGTGCCACTGCTCGAGGTCCAGCGGCTCCGCCGGTGCCAGCAGCTCCAGGAAGATATCGCCGTCCGGCACGCGGCGATCGAGCAGCTCCGGTGCCCAGAAGCCGAAAGTGACCCGGCCCGGGGCCTCTACCCGGGCGCCGAGACGGCGGGCGATGCACTGTTCGGCGTCGAAGGTCGTTGCGCTTTCCCGGTAGCGCGCCGCGCTCCAGTCGGCGAGCGCTTCGCTGGCGGTCTCATCCAGGCGGGCTCGTTCGCGCAGCGGCGTCGACGGGTCGGTCATCAGGATTCCCCGGGAACGAAGAACAGCACGGAGAGCGGCGGCAGGGTGACGCTCGCCGAGCAGGGCTGGCCCTGGTGCGGCTCGGCAGTGGCCTCGATGGCGCCGAGGTTGCCGCAGTCGCCGCCACCGTACAGCGCGGCATCCGTGTTCAGCGCTTCCCGCCAGCGACCGGCGAGCGGCAGGCCGACGCGCCAGTCCCGGCGCTCCACGGGGGTGAAGTTGCAGAGCACGGCGACTGGTGGGTCGCCGGGTTCGCCGAAGCGCAGCCAGGCGAACAGCGAGTGCTCGGCGTCGTTGGCCTCGAGCCAGCGGAAGCCGCTCTCCTCGCAGTCGCGGCGGTGCAGGGCGGGCGTTCCCCGGTAGAGGGTGTTGAGGTCGCGCACCAGGCGGGTGATGCCGGCGTGGTCCGGGCGCGCCGCGGTCGCCCAGTCCAGTTCCCCGGCCTGGGCCCACTCCGCCGGCTGGGCGAACTCGCCGCCCATGAACAGGAGCTTCTTGCCCGGGTGGCCCCACTGGAAGCCGAAGTAGGCGCGCAGGTTCGCCAGCTTCGCGGCGTGGTCGCCGGGCATGCGCGTGTACAGCGACCCCTTGCCGTGCACCACTTCGTCGTGGGAGAGGGGCAGGATGAAGTTCTCCGAGAAGGCGTAGTGGATGCCGAAGGTCATCTTGTGATGGTGGTAGCGGCGGTGTACCGGGTCCTCGGCCATGTAGGCGAGGGTGTCGTTCATCCAGCCCATGTTCCACTTGAAGCCGAAGCCGAGGCCGCCGTCATGCACCGGGCGCGAGACGCCGGGGAAGGCGGTGCTCTCCTCGGCCACGGTCATGATGCCGGGCTCCTCGCCGTAGACGAGCTGGTTCATGCGCTGCAGGAAGTCGATGGCCTCGAGGTTTTCCCGGCCGCCGTGGCGGTTCGGGAGCCACTCGCCCGCCTTGCGGGAGTAGTCGAGGTAGAGCATGGAGGCCACCGCATCCACGCGCAGGCCGTCGACGTGGTACTCCTCGAGCCAGTACAGCGCGTTCGACAGCAGGAAGTTGGCCACTTCCCGGCGCCCGAAGTTGTAGATCAGCGTGTTCCAGTCCGGGTGGAAACCCTGCCGCGGGTCCTCGTGCTCGTAGAGCGCCGTGCCGTCGAAGCGGGCGAGGCCGTGCTCGTCCGCGGGGAAGTGGGCGGGCACCCAGTCCAGCAGCACGCCGAGGCCGCGCCGGTGGGCGGCATCGACGAGGTCGCGGAACTCGTGCGGCGGGCCGTGGCGGATCGTCGGCGCGTAGAGGCCCACGGGCTGGTAGCCCCAGGAGCCGTCGAAGGGGTGCTCCGACAGCGGCAGGAACTCGAGGTGGGTGAAGCCGAGGTCGGCGACGTACTCGACCAGCTCTTCCGCCGCTTCCCGGTAGGAGAGCATGCGGTTGTCCTCGGCGGCCCGGCGGCGCCAGGACCCCAGGTGGACCTCGTAGATGCTGATCGGTGCGCTGCGGTCGTTGCGCCCGGCGCGGTCCGCCATCCAGGCGCTGTCGTGCCAGCCGTAGCCGCCGATGTCGCGCACCACGGAGGCCGTCTGCGGCGGGTGTTCCGAGCCGAAGGCGACCGGATCGCTCTTCAGCGGCAGCTCGGCGCCGCGCCGGTCGAGCAGCCGGTACTTGTAGCAGGCGCCCTCGCCGACGCCGGGCACGAAGGTCTCCCACAGGCCGCTGTCGCCCAGCGGGTGCATCGGGTTGGCGGCGGCGTCCCAGTGGTTGAAGTCGCCCACGACCGCCGCCGCGCTGGCGTTCGGTGCCCACAGCGCGAAGCGGGTACCGCCCGCCTGCACCTGCGCGCCGAGCACCTGCCACAGGCGCCGGAGCGTGCCCTCGTTGAGGTGGTAGCGCTCCCCGGCGCTCAAGGGGCTGCCGCCGGTGGACGGTTCCCGGTCGCTGTCGCTATGCTCAGTCATGGATGCTTATAACTCTAACCAAAGTGGAGCGTGACGCAAGGGGGCGTGGCAGCGGCTCCCCGGCACGTGCCCGCGCAGCCGGCGTGGCGCCGCCGCCGACCGTTTCGTTATGATGCCATCCTCAGGCATTCCCGAGGTATCCATGACCCGCCCCCTATCCCTGGTGCTGCTGCTCGCAGCGACGCTGTTGCCCGCGGGACCGGCCGGCGCAACGGCCTTCCGCGACTGCGTCGAGGGCCTCGGCGAGCGCGCGGCGGCCGCCGGTGTCGACCGCGACCTCATCGCACGCGTGCTGCCCTCGCTGTCACCGCTGGAGCGGGTGATCGCGCTCGACCGCAGCCAGCCGGAGTTCGTGCAGACTTTCCCGGCCTATCTCGAAGCCCGGGTCACGGCGTCGCGCGTGGACAAGGGCCGCGCGCTGCTGGAGCGCCACGGCGCTTTCCTGGAATCGCTGCTCGCGCGCTACGGCGTGCCGCCGCGCTACCTGGTCGCGTTCTGGGGCCTGGAGACGAACTACGGTGGCTACCTCGGCAAGGTCCCGACCCTCGATTCGCTCGCGACCCTGGCCTGCGACGAGCGCCGCTCCGAGTTCTTCGCCGGCGAGTTCGTCAATGCCCTGCAGCTCGTGGAACGCGAGCAGCTGCCCGTGGAGCAGCTCGTGGGCTCCTGGGCCGGTGCGGTGGGACATACGCAGTTCATGCCCTCCTCCTACCTGCGCTACGCCGTGGACGGTGACGGCGACGGACGCATCGACCTGTGGCAGAGCGAGCAGGATGCGCTGGCCTCCGGGGCGAACTTCCTGCGCAGCCTCGGCTGGAAGCCGGGCATGCGCTGGGGGCGACAGGTCGGGCTGCCCGCGGGCTTCGCGTACGAGCAGGCGGGTCTGGGCAAGGCGCAGAGCCTGCGCGCCTGGGCCGCCGCCGGGGTGACCCGCGCCGACGGCGCACCGCTGCCCGCGCTGGATCTCGAGGCCGCCCTGCTGCTGCCCGCCGGGCACCGTGGGCCGGCGTTCCTCGTCTACGACAACTTCCGCGTGGTCATGCGCTGGAACGCCTCCCAGTCCTACGCGCTGGCGGTGGGGCTGCTGGCGGATCACGTGAAGCATCTTGGCAAGACGGTG
>CAJWWA010000077.1 GCA_913048495.1 uncultured Halieaceae bacterium | reverse complement strand
TCGGACAGGGTCACCGGGGCGATGCCCGAGGGGCCGCCGAGGCATTTCTGCAGGCCCGCGGAGACGGCGTCGAGGCCCCAGCCATCGGTTTCGAAGGGGTTGCCGACGATGGACGCGGTGCAGTCGCAGTAGAAGAGCACGTCGCGCTCGCGGCACAGGCGGCCGAACTCGTCGAGAGGCTGGCACATCGTGGTCGAGGTATCGCCCTGCACCGTCGCCAGGAGCTTCGGCCGCACCCGGTCCAGGGCCTCGGCGACCTGTTCCGGGGCGCAGACCTCCCCCCAGGGCACGCTGATCGTGTGCACCTGGGCGCCGCAGCGCTCGGCGATCTCGGTGAGCAGCTGGCCGAAGCGGCCCATGACCGGCACCAATACCCGGTCGCCGGGCTCGAGCAGCGACACGAGACAGGCCTCGATGCCACCGCGGGCGGTGCTGTCGACGAGGAAAGTCCAGCGGTTCTCCGTCCGGAAGACACCGCGGTACAGCGCCATCGCCTGGTTCATGCAGGCGGTCATGGAGGGATCGAACTGGCCGACCAGCTGGTGCGACATGGCCTGCAGCACCCGCGGATCGCAGGTGATCGGCCCGGGGCCCATGAGCAGACGCGGCGGCGGCAGGAAGGTCGAGCGCAGCGCGGGCGGCAGATCATCGAAGTTCACGGCTTACCCTCCATGGCGGTTGATGGCTAGTGAAAACCGAGCAGCGGCCCGGCCAGCTGCCACAGCATGCGGCCCCCCACCACGAGGAGGAAGACCGAGAAGATCTTTTTCAGCGTCACGCCCGACAGCCCGCTGCCGATCTTCACGCCGAGGGGTGCGAACAGCATGGTCATCGGCACGATGGCGAGGAAGCCCGGCAGGTTCACGGCGCCGAAGGTCCCGATGGGCGCGTCTGCCGGTGTCTCCGGCAGGACCAGCATGAGCAGAGCCCCGGGCAGCGCGATCACCAGCCCGAAGAGGGCCGCGGTACCCACCGCCCGGTGAGCCACCACGTTATAGGCCGTCATCGCGGTGACGCCGAGGGTGCCGCCGCCGATGCCCATCATCACCGAGATGCCGCCGATGACCGCCGCGATCAGCCACTGCCAGGGGCGCGCCGGCAGGCTGTCGCGAAGGGGTGGCGCATTCGGGCGGAAGATGTTGTTGAGCGCGATGGCAACGGCGACGACGCCGAAGACGCCGGTCAGCAGCAGGCCGTTGACGCGGGACGCCGTGACGCTGCCGAGTACGACGCCGGCCACCATGGCCGGCAGCCAGGCCCGGAACAGCGCGAGGTCGACATTGCCGCGGGCGTGGTGCGCCCGCGCCGAGGCGATGCTCGTGGGCACGATGGTCAGCAGCGAGGTACTGGTAGCGATGAGCATCGCCGACGGCGGCGAGATGCCCAGCGACTGGAACACCAGGAACAGGACCGGGACGATAACGATACCGCCGCCGACCCCGAGCAGGCCGGCAAGAATGCCCGCCAGGATGCCGGCGCCGACAAGGGCGGCGAGCACCGGCAGCCACTCGACCAGCACGCTCACGGCGCGTCCCCCGCCGGACCGACCGGCGCGGCGCCGTCGCTGCGCGGGTCCGTCGCCGCGACGACGGTGCCGTCGGCCGCCTGGCAGACGGCACCGGCATGGCCCATGAGTTCACTCTGCGCCGGGACTTCCCGCAGCGTGTGACCGAAGGCGCGCAGGCCCGGCGCCAGCCGCGGGAACAGGTCTGCCTCCAGCTTGAGGTCCTGGCTGTCGTCGCCCCAGGTGCGACCGAGGAGCCAGCGGCCGCGGGCGATCGCCTCGCCCAGGGGCTCACCGCCGTAGTGGTAGCGAGTGAACAGCGCCGCCTGCGTCTGCGGCTGCCCCTCCCCGCCCATGGTGCCGTAGGCCAGGCGCCGGCCGTCGTCGAAGAGCGCGAGCGCCGGGTTGAGCGTGTGCCGCGGCTTGCGCCGCGGCCCGAGGGCGTTGCGGTCCGCCGGGTTGCGGCTGAAGCCGAGGCCGCGGTTGTTCCAGGTGAGGCCGTAGTCCGGGTGGACCATGCCGGCGCCGAACTCCCAGTAGATGCTCTGGATGAAGCTGACCAGGCAGCCATTGCGGTCCACGGCGCCCATCCACACCGTGTCGCCGCGCTCTGCGCGCCGCGGCCAGGGGCTCGCGCGCGAGTCGTCGATCGCCGCCGTGTGCCGGCGCAGCGCGGCCGGCTCGAGCAGCCCGGGCCAGCGCTCGGACAGGCGGGACGGGTCCGCGACCTCCGCATCGCGCACCGTGAAGGCGCGCTTGGTCGCCTCCACCAGTGCGTGCACCGACTCGAGCTCCGACGGCGACGGGTGCGCCCGGCGCCAGGCATCGTAGATGGCGAGAATCAGCAGCGAGGCGATGCCCTGGGTCGGCGCCGGCAGGTTGAACACGCGGGCGCCGGCGAGGCGCGCCGTCAGCGGCGTGACCCGGCGCGCCCGGTAGGCGGCGAAATCCTCCCGGCGCAGGGGGCTGCCTTCCCGCGCGAGCCAGTCGGCCAGCTCCGTGGCCAGCGCCCCGCGGTAGACCGACTCGGTGCCCTCGGCGGCGACCCGCTCCAGGAAGCGGGCAAGGCCGGGGTTGGCAAATTGCTCACCCGCCGCAAGCGGCCTCCCCTGCGGGCAGAACACCGCCTGGTAGGCGGCAGCGCCGGCGAGTTCCGGCTGCACCTTTTCACTCGCCGCGGCGAGACTGTCGGTGACCGTCATGCCGTCCTGGGCCAGCGCCACCGCCGGCGCCACCAGTTCGTCCAGGGGCCGGGCCCGGTAGCCGTACTCGGCGGCACAGGCCCGGGCCTCGCGCCAGCCATCCAGGGTGCCGCCGAGGCAGAGCGCGGCCGGGCCGCCCCGTGACGGCACGCCGTCGAGGCCCTGCGCCGCGTACCACTCCGGCGTGGCCAGCGCGGCGCTGAAGCCGCAGGCATCGATGGCGACCGGGTTCTCGCCCGGGGCCTGCAGCAGCCAGAAGCCGTCGCCGCCGAGGCTGTTCATGTGCGGATAGACGACGCTGATCGCCGCCGAGGCCGCCACCATGGCGTCGATGGCCGAGGCGCCGTCCTCGAGCAGCGCCTGGCCGACCTGCGCCGCCGCCGCGTGCGGCGCGCTGAACGCGATCTGCCGCGCGCTCACGGGCTGTCGAGATCGGCGGGAGTCGGCGTGCGCTCGCCGTAGCGATCCCAGTTGGCAAGGATCGTGTCGATCACCCGCGAGCCGACGAGGTAGGCGGATTCGAGGGATGCATCGAGGCCGGCGTAGCCCTCGTTCTCGGCGAGCAGATTTTCTGCGGCGCTGACCCCGGGCGGGGGCATGGTGTAGTTGCTGGCCGTGCGCAGGACCATGACCCGGTCGCGGTCGACACGGCCGGCCCGGTCGAGCCAGGTGATGGACTGCATGGTGCCCGTTTCCTCCATGGCGGAGGTCACGAACTCACCCTCGCCGTCGGACCAGTAGTCCACCCAGTCATTGGCCCAGTCGTTGAGGATCTCGCCGTGCCAGAAGGTGAGCGCGGCCAGGTTGTCACCCTTGAGGACGAAGGGCGGCTTCTGCGCGTTCGGGTGCTCCGAGTAGCGGTTGCGGGTCTCGGCGAGGGACTCGTAATCCGGCAGCTCGATGTCCTTCGTCAGCTGGTAGGCCCACTCGGTCAGTGCCGGGTTGAGGCGGAACATCTCGCCGGTCGGCTCCGGCCGGTCCTCGTCGAAGGGCTCGTCCGTGTAGCGGGCCAGGTAGCCGTACTTCCAGTCCTCGGGCATTTCCCGCGGGTCGATCTCGTGCGCGAGGTCGCCGTCCACCAGGTACTCGGCCCAGGCCGCGGAACCGATGGAGGCGTCCTCCGGGTCGACGCCGGAAATGCCCGCGACCAGCCAGTAGGCGCGGGTGAGATCGAAGCGCGGATCCATGCCCAGCATCATCACCGAGGCCGCGGCCTTGGCGGTGCCGATACCGGTCACCATGACCAGCAGCTTCGACGCCGGATCGTAGTACAGGTCGTGGTGCGCCGGGAATTCGATCCGCTCGCTGAGATCACGGCGTTCCAGCCAGAGCTGGAACTCCCCGGCCTGGTCGTCCCGGTCCTCGCCGATCTCGAACATGGTCACCAGCACGGCGCGGACCTCCTTTGGTGCCGGCGCAGCGGGCGCTTCGGGCGCGGGGGGCGGCGGTGGTACCGCGCGCTCGCAGGCGGACAGGGCAAGCAGGGCGCCGAGGCAGAGAGCCAGGGCGGGTGCGCGGGAGAAAGAACGGCTCATGGGGTCTCCTCGGTTTCAGGGGATGCGGGGGCGAGGTCGCAGAGCGCGTAGCGACGGCAGAGGAAGCCGTGGCTGCGGGCGTCGGTGGCGAGCACCACGGCGGGGTTGCCCGCCAGGCGCCGCTCGAAGTTCGCGAGGCGCAGCGCGTAGCGGCTCAGGAGCTCCGTCTTCAGCGGCGGCGGGGCAAAGCTGTAGCTCAGGCTGTTGCGCGAGAGCAACACCAGCTCGTCCCAGGACAGGTTGAACTCGCGCACGGCGACGAAGAACTCGTCGGTCAGGTTCGAGTCCCACATGCCGCGGTCGTCGGTAGACAGCGCCACCGGAATACCGGTGCGCAGGTACTCGGGAAAGGGATGCTGCGCGTAGTCGTCGACGTACTCCAGCAGCAGGTTGGAGATCAGGTTGATCTCCACGAGATAGGGCCCGTGGCGCATCAGGCGCATCGTGTCCGGGTCGGTGATGAGGTTGACGCCGTGGCCGATGCGATCGGCCCCGAGCAGCAGCGTGTCGCGCACGTGGTCGTTGGGCTCGTCCACCTCCCCCGCGTGAATGGACAGGCGCACGCCGTGGTAGTCGCGGCGCAGCGCCCGGAGCGTGTCGAGGAAGCGCAGCGGGTAGCCCTTGTCGTTGTCCTCGCGGCCGACCATGTTCACCGCGACGAACAGGTCGCGGTTGCGGGCGACGAACGCGTACAGCGTGCGCAGCATCTCCTCGGCGTTCGGCGCAAAGCGGAGGATCGCGACCTGCAGTTTCACCGCGACGCCGGTCGCTACGGCATCCGCCTCGCGCAGCCGCTCGCGATAGATCGCCGCCACCTCGTCGGGCGTCAGGCGGCTGCCGTCGGGGTTCAGAAAGCCGAGTACACCGATCATCGTCTCGAGGTAGAGCAGCCCCTCGCGCCCGAAGGCCTGCATGTTGCGCACCAGGGCGTCGGCCGTGAAATAGGGGTTCAAGTAGAGATCGCCCATGCGCTGCCAGTGGGTCTGGAAGAATTCGTCCCGACCCTCGTGGGCCTTGTCGAGCACCATGCTGTCCAGCCAGGCCCGGCGCTGGCCGGCGTCGAGGTCCTCGAGGCGCTCGAACTCGCCCTGTTCGCAGGGCGAGAGCTGCTGCCAGCTGCTCTCCTGCAGGGTCAGGAAGAGCAGCAGGTACGGGTCGGGGCCGAAGGCGTCGCCGCCGTAGGGCCGGCAGTTGTCGATGCGCACCCGGGTGTAGAAGTGATAGCCGCGCTCGCCCTGGGCCAGGGCGAGCTCGTAGAACCAGTCGTCGAGGACCGAGCCGGAGAGATGGTTGTGCAGGTCGCCGCCCTTGGGCATGGCGTACAGGAAGCGGTAGAGCTCCTCGTCGGTCGCCTCGGTCTTGAAGCGCTCGAACCAGGCGCCGGTATCCGCCGGCGCCGCGGCCCCCGCGCCACCGGCGAGCACGGCGAGGAGCGCTGCAGCCGCCAGGCACAGCCCGCCGGCCCAGCCACGGCGCCGGCGCGGCGGCGTTGGCGGGGTGTGTCGTTCAGTCACGGAAGGTCTCCAGCATGCGCAGCGTAGAACAGGGATCGGAGAGCAAAAAGGGTGCCACCACCTCCCCGCAGGGAACCCGGTGATTATGGCACGGCGGCGGCACCGGCCGCACCAGCGCAGGGCAGCCTGCGCCAGCCGGGTGCAGCCCGGGCAGCGACGACCCGGCCGGGGCGGTGGTATGGTACTTGCCTTCCCGGGGGCAACCCCGAAGGAGAGAGCGACCCGTGACCGACCCCTACCCCCGAGACCTCCAGGGCTACGGCCAGCACCCGCCAGCCTTCCGCCTGCCGGGCCACGCGCGCATCGCCGTACAGTTCGTCGTCAACTACGAAGAAGGTGGCGAGAATTGCGTGCTTCACGGTGACCCGGCCTCGGAGACCTTCCTCTCGGAGATCATCGGCGCCGAGGCGTACCCGGACCGGCACATGAGCATGGAGTCGCTCTACGAGTACGGCAGCCGGGCCGGCTTCTGGCGGCTGCACCGGCTGTTCACGCGCCGGCGGGTTCCGGTCACCGCGTTCGCGGTCACCAGCGCGATCGCCCGCAACCCGGAGGCCGTGGCCGCCATGCGCGAGGCCGACTGGGAAATCGCCTGCCACGGCCTGCGCTGGATCAGCTACCAGCAGGTGCCGGAGACCGTGGAGCGCGAGCACATGCAGCGCGCCATCGCATGGCACGAGGAACTGACCGGCGCGCGGCCGCTGGGGTGGTACACCGGCCGGGACAGCCCGAACACCCGCCGGCTGCTGCTGGAGGCCGGTGGCTTCCTCTACGACTCCGACTCCTACGCCGACGACCTGCCCTACTGGGTCAGCGGCCCCGCCGGCCCGCACCTGGTGATTCCCTACACGCTGGACACGAACGACATGCGCTTCGCGACCGCGCAGGGCTTCAACAGTGGCGACCAGTTCTTCGCCTACCTCCGCGACGCCTTCGACGTGCTCTACGCCGAGGGTGAGCGGTGCCCGAAGCTGCTCAACATCGGCCTGCACTGCCGCCTCGCCGGGCGGCCCGGCCGCTTCCGGGCGCTGCAGCGCTTCCTGGACCACGTGCAGGCCCACGACCACGTCTGGCTCTGCCGGCGCGAGGATCTCGCCCGGCACTGGCACGAGCACCATCACCCCGACCTTCAACCGGACCAGGGAGACCCCCATGACTGATACCCCGCGCCGGCGCCGCGGCGCCGCTTCCAGCCCCGGCAGCCTCCTTGCCACGGGCCTGGCTGCCACCCTTGGCGCAGGCGCGGCGGCCGCGCCCTCGGTGGAGGAGCTGGTGCACGAACTGGGCCTCGAGGCCCACGTGGAGGGCGGCTACTTCCGACGAACCTACGCGGCGGAAGACCAGCCGCGGGTGGCGACGCCCGCGGGCGAGCGCTACAGCCTGACCTCGATCTTCTACCTGCTGACGCGCGAGTCCCCGACGGGCCACTTCCACCGCAACCGCTCGGACATCGTCCACTACTTCCAGCTCGGCGACCCCATCACCTACTACCTGCTGCACCCGGACGGGCGCCTGGAGACCGTGGTCATGGGCCAGGACGTTGCCGCGGGCCAGCGCCTGCAGCTGACCGTCCCCGGCGGCATCTGGAAGGCGTCCTCCCTCGGCGAGGGCCCGCACGGCTACGGCCTGATCAGCGAAGCGGTCAGCCCCGGTTTCGACTACGCCGACATGACCCTCGGTAACGCCGCCGCGCTGGCCGAGGCCTTCCCGGAGCACGCCGACCTCGTGCGGCGCCTCGCCCACGGCGACGGGAAAAGTACCCAAGGCGGACGTTGACGCTTCCCCCCGGCGTACGCACCATTCCGGTGCGTCTGCGCCAGCCTGAGGAGCTTACCGGTTCCGCGCGCCACCCGCCGTGCCCCCGCACCGGCCACCGGCGTCGCCAACACCCTGTTTAATCGTGAGATTCGCGTGAAAAATGCCGAGCTGCCGGGAAACCGGCGGCCTTGGCATTAATTCTGCTAAGCGAAGCGCAGTAGCTGCATTAGCTGAAACTGTGACGTCATAAGAACGTGGTCAAGAGCGTCGCGAACGGGCCGTCGGTCGAGCCGGAGGCCCCTTGTACTTGTTGAGGAGAAACCATGAACGTACCCGCGAAACGCCTGCCGCTGGCCGCGGCAATCACCGCAACCCTGGTCGCCGGCCAGCCTCTGCTCGCCTTCGGGCAGGACAACCCGGCGCTGGAAGAGATCGTCGTCACCGGCTCCCTGCGCAGCCTGCCGGGCGAGGACGTCGACGTCTTCGGCTTCGGCAAATCGCTGCTCGAAACACCGCGCTCGGTGTCCACGATCAGCTCGGAGCAGATGGAGCGCTTCAACGTCAACGACATCGACGAGCTGGTGGCCTTCTCGCCGGGCACCTTCACCCAGTCCTTCTTCGGCGTCGCCGGCTCCCTCGACGTACGCGGCACGCCGGGCGAGACCTACTTCCGCGGCGTGCGCCGGGTCGACAACCCGGGCAACTACGCCACGCCGATCGCCGCGGCGGACCGCGTCGACATCGTCCGCGGCCCGGCCTCGCCGATCTACGGTCCGTCCAAGATCGGCGGCTACCTCAACTTCAACCCCAAATCCGCGCGCGTCGGCTCCGGCGAGTACCTCGACAAGACCACCGGGGGCCTTTCCTACACCACCGGCAAGTGGGATCGCCAGGTGCTCTCCGGCGACATCGGTGGCCGTCTGTCTGACAACGCCGGCTATTACCTCTACGCCGAGTACGAGGACTCCGACAGCTTCTACGACAACACGTCCACGGAGAACACGATCCTGCAGGCGGCCTTTGACGTGGACGTGACCGACAAGCTGCACATCCAGTTCGGCGGCATGTACCACGACTTCCTCGGCAACCAGGTGGCCGGCTGGAACCGCCTGAGCCAGGAACTCATCGACAACGGGACCTACGTGACCGGCACGGCGCAACCCCTGGACACGGACGGCAGCGGCAAGATCTCGCACCAGGAGTACGCGGCTGCCGGCATTTCCCAGTTCATCCTCTTCCCGAGCTTCGTCACGGAAGAAGATCTGAACCCGCTCAGCGCTCTCAACAATCCGGGCACGACCACGCTTGACCCGAGCAATGTCCTCGTTGATCCGAACGACGAGCTGGACAACGAGACGCTCACGCTCTACTTCGACGCGATCTACACCGCCGACAGCGGTCTCGAGATCAAGAACCAGCTGTTCTACGAAAGCCTCGAGAACAACAACGAAAACGCCTACGGCTTCTCCCAGAAGGGCGAGACCTGGGTCGTCGAGGACAAGCTGGTCTTTGGCTACACCCTCGAAGGCGACAGCATGACCTCGCGGCTGCAGTTCTCGCCCTCGATCCGCTACACGGACTTCGACCGCGGCCAGGACTACGAGAACGAGTACTTCGATCGCCGCGACCTGTCTCAGTCCGCCGCCGAGCGCGACCCGTCCCTGGACACGCGCCTCCTGGCCACGCAGATCGACGACGACTACACCGAGTACCAGTACGGTGAGTACACAATGATCGGCCTCGCCTTTCTCGGCGACTTCACCTGGAACAACGGCATCGGCCTGACCCTGGGTCTGCGCCAGGACTGGATCGACATGGAGTCGAATACGCCCCTGGACAAGCTGCTGAACCCCCCGGCAGACCTGGTAGCCAACTTCCCGGACGGCGTCGCCACCTACAGCGACAGCGACGACCTGTTTTCCTGGACCGCCAGCCTGAGCTGGGACTCCCCCGTGGGCCTGATCCCCTATGTCACGATGTCCGAGCAGTCGACGATCATCGCCGACCAGATGGGCGACCTGCCGCTCGCGCTGGTCCGCGGCGGCACGGCGACGGACACCTCGGAGCTCTTCGAGGCCGGCATCAAGGGCAGCTACCTGGAGGATTCCCTCTACTTCGCCCTCTCCTACTACGAGCAGGAGAGGACGGACTTCAGCGCCCAGGCCATCGTGACCAACGCGTCCACGAAGACCGAGGGCATCGAGGCCGAGCTGCGCTGGGTGGTCACGCCTCAGCTGGTGGTCACCGCCGGCTGGACCAACCTGGAGATCACGATGGTCTCGGCCGTCGAGCAGGGCACGCTGTTCAGCTTCTTCGGCGCGGACGATATCCCGCAGGTCGATTACTCCCTTGTCGCCGGCGGCCAGGTCATCGGCCTGATTCCCGCCACGGACGGCCTCAAGCAGGGCATTCCCGAGAACATCTACTCGGCCACGGCCACCTATGACTTCGACAACGGCTTTGCGGTCAACGCCAGCGTCATCGACGTGGACTCGACCTACTCCGGCTTCTCGCAGGCCGTGAAGCTGCCGGCCTATACGCTGGTCAACGCGGGCGTCACCTACGAGACGGAGCACTGGAAGCTGAGCCTGACCGGCAAGAACCTCACGGACGAGGAGTACTTCCGCGGCAACTTCACCAACCTCTTCGGTAGCCAGATCGTCCTGCCGGAACTCCCGCGTCACTGGGTCGCCAAGGTAGACTACCGCTTCTAGCGGCCCCAACGACTGCATCCAGTCCATGCAGCCTTCCAAGCCCTCGCAAGAGGGCTTTTTTTTTGTCGCACGTTTGCCTAGACGGTGAGCTGAACCGCTGACGGCCCGGTGTAAGCCCCTCAGGTAAGCCCGGCGGCGAGCGCGCGCCGCGGCACCAGCACCTCGAGGGCCATGGCGAGGAAGGCGCCGTTCGATACCGGGAACTGCAGGAAAAGGGCCGCGGGACCCTCGAGACCGGCGCGCGCGCTGACTTCGGCCAGGAGCCAGCCGCCGGCGGCGGCACCGGCGGCGATACACCAGCCCCGACGGCCGATCGCACCGCCGGCCAGGAGGCCCCAGCCGGCCCGCGCGACCATGAGGAAGAGCAGCAGCGTGCTGCCGTAGAGCACGGCCTCCGGCAGCGACTGCAGCTGGGCGGCCACCGCCGGCAGCAGGCCCAGGGCCACGAGCAGCACAGCGACCACGAAGCCGATGCGGCGGCTGGCGATGCCGGTGAGGCGGATCACGCCGTTGTTCTGGCTGAAGGTCGTGTTCGGGAACGTCCCGGCGAGTGCCGCGAGCAGGGAGTTGAGCGCATCGCCGAGGATGCCGCCGCGCACGCGCTGCCAGTAGCGGTCGCCCCGCGTGGGCAGCCCGCTGAGGGACGCCGTGGCCGTGAGGTCGCCGACGGATTCGGTCGCGGAAACGAGGAATACGGGGAGGAGCAGCAGGAACACGCCGACATCGAAGCCGAAGCCGTAGGGCAGGAGCCGGGGCAGGTAGAACCCCCCGGCAGCATCGGCGCCCTCGCCGAACAGCCCGAGCGCTGCCGCGAGCAGCGCGCCCCCGGCGAGCCCTCCCAGGACACTGCACAGGCGGCACCAGGGGGAGAGGCGGGTCGCCAGCCACAGGGTCAGGGCGAAGACGGTCACCGTCAGCAGCGCGAGGGTGGCGGTCGGCGCGCCGGGGGCCGTGCACGCCCGCCAGAGGTTCTCGAGCGTGGAAAGGACGAGCGTGAGCCCGATGAGCAGTACCGTGGTGCCGGTCACCGTCGGTGTCAGCAGCCGCTGCAGCCGGCGGATACCCAGGGCGAGGAGTCCGGTGAGCGCCGCGGCGACGGCGCAGCAGCCGAAGATCACGGCGAGCCGCTCGCGGGCCGGCATCGCCTCCGGCAGGCCGTGGAAGGCGAACAGCACCGGCCCGATGAAGGTGAAGCTGGTGCCCTGGATCGCCAGCAGGCCGGAGCCGATACCGCAGCGTCCGGCGACCTGGATCGCGGTCGCCACCCCGGAGACGAACAGGGACGCAGCGAGGATTGCCTGCGTCTCCGCCGCCGGCATGCCCATGCCGACGGCCATGATCAGCGGCGCCGTGACGATGCCGCCGAAGACCGCCAGCAGGTGCTGGAGCCCGGCGAGGAAAGCCCGCGGCAGCGGCAGCCGGTCCGCGTGGCCGTAGAGCAGCGGAGCGGCGGAAAGCACGGACATGGCGGGTCCTCCCGGTCGAGCCAGCATGGCGTGTCGCTTGTTCCTGCCGCTTTGATGTGCAAGTTCAGTGCCGCCCGGCAGCGCGCGCTGTAATGGCATACTGTTTGCTGCGTTTTCGGGCAGCCTGCGGCTCGCCGGCTGCTGCGACAGAGGCCCCCTGCCATGGACGACACACCGATCACCGACGCCGAGCTTGATGCCCTCGCCACGCTCACCGGGCTGGCGATCCCGGCGCATTGCCGGGACGGCGTGCGCCTGCATCTCGCCACCGCGCGCCGCATGCTCCACGCGCTGGAGCCGCTGGCCGGGGACGCCGACGAACTCGCCCTCGCCCCGGTCTTCGACCCGGCCCCCGACAACGGCGGAGCGGGCAGCGCGTGACCGCGGCCTCCACCCTGGCCGGCGCCGTGCGCCGCCGCGAGCTCAGCGCCGTTGACACCGTCGCGCAGGCGCTCGACCGCATCGACGCGGCCAACGGCACGCTCAACGCCTTCACCGCCGTGGTCGCCGAACGCGCCCGGGCGCGTGCGGCCGCGCTCGACCGGCGCCTGGCCGCGG
>CAJWWA010000076.1 GCA_913048495.1 uncultured Halieaceae bacterium | reverse complement strand
CCAAGGGGACATTTCTAGTTTGGAGAGAAGGGGACATTTCTACTTTGGGTTGACAGCGGTCGACGCGGGCTGTCGGCGAGGTAAGGCAGGCCGGCCGGGAGACGCTGGTCGGTGGCTTAGGTCCCCGTCACCAGCACCGCCGCCCCGGTAAGCCGCCCCCCGCGCAGCCGGTCCAGGGCGGCATTGGCCTCTTCGAGCGGGAAGCGTTCGATGCGGGTGCGCACCGGAACCCTCGGCGCGAGGGCCAGGAACTCGATCGCATCGCGGCGGGTCAGGTTCGCCACGGAGCGCAGCACGCGCTCCTCCCACAGCAACGCGTAGGGAAAACCGGGAATATCACTCATGTGGATGCCACCGCAGACCACCGTGCCGCCCTTGCGTACGGCCGCCACGGGACCGGAGCTTTCGAGGGCCGGAACATGTCAGGAAATTTTACGCACGAAGGGCAAGCGACCGCTCAGCGAGTTGCATAGTCTTATGAAATTGCGAATAAATTTCGTTCTGGCTCCCAATTTGCTTGCAATTCCATTCAACCCGTGCGGCGTGGCGTGAACACGAGACACCGTCGATGACTGAATAGCTCAAATCGGATACCTCAAAAAAGAAACGAGAAAAGGAGGGTGGACTAATGCAATCGATATTCAACAGCAACACGTTAAGGGGAGTGCTTGCGAACTCCATTGTCGGGCTCGCTGCGTCCCTCGCAGCCAGCGGCGCGTTCGCGTACGTAATCGGCGGCCCTGAGCAGGCCGATCACCCGTCCTCGGGGAATTGGAACTGGGACAACGGGGCGACAACGGCACCGCTCAGGAATGCGCTTGAAAACCCGAACTTTTTCGGTCCAACCGGCGTGGTAGAGGAAACGGTAACGACGGTCGCCGTGGATATGGACAGCGCAGATCCGTTCGCCACACTCGATGGCTTCATCGTGCCCTGGTGGCTCAATTCGGAGTCAGCCCCCTACCAAGCCGGCATCATCGACTTCTTCCTCAACGGCGGTGACCTGTGGCTGCTGCAGGACAGCAACGGGCGCGATGGAGTCGGCGATGACCTGGGCGTCGGCACCCTGGGACAGACTGCGATCACCCCCGTCAACGGTACGGCACCTCTCTTCGACGGGCCTTTCGGTACCGCTACCAATGTCGGCCAGGGGGGTGGCCAGGAAGGCTTCCTCGATGAAGCCGGGGTGCTTGCCAATAACGGCACGATCGTGGGCCGCAATACCGAAGACCAGGTCATCGCCGCCTTCTGGGGGCCGGACCAGTACGCGACCGGGGCCGGGGCACTGATCGTCGTCGCCGACATCGACATGTTTACGAGCCAGGCAACGATTGACGGTACCTTCGGTACGACCTTCGGCGACACCGTGGATGACCTGAACGACAACGGTATCTTCACCCTGAACGCCTTCGCGTTCCTCGCCACGTCGGAAGAACCGATCGGCAACCCGGTGCCGCTACCCGCGACCCTCGCGATCTTCGGCCTCGGCCTCGTGGCTCTCGGGTTCACGCGCCGCCGTCGCGCCTGATGCTCGCGAGCCAGTGTCAGGCCCATGAAATCCCGCTTCGGCGGGATTTTTTTTTAGCGCCACCAGCGAACCGTCTGAACGAAGCCGGGGCCAATCGCCTCGCGAAGTGGAACCGTGCTTCAGAAGGTTTGCCAGCCTCGGGTACAGGATGACCGGATCGTTGGCGTTCCGTTAGCCTGGCAGAGCCACCACCCCCCGGGACAAGGAGACATGGACATGCTCAGAGGGACCCAGATCGCCCTCATCGCCGCGGTGTGCCTGTGGGGCCTGCTCAGTGCTTTCGGCAATCTCCTGGACTGGTCGGGTACGTTGGGCGCGGTGACGGCCGTTGCGGCCATGAGCACCTGGGACGGTGGCGGGGCTGACTGGCGCGCCATCGGAAGCCCGGTGCTCATCACCACCGCCGCGCTGGCGATCGTGGCCTTCAAGTTGCTGTCGGCGCTGCTTTGCGGCCTGGGTGCTGCGCGCATGGTTCGCGAGCGCGGTGCCCCGGTCGAGACCTTCGCCGCCGCCGAGGCCACGGCGCTGAGCGGCTGCGGTATCGCCATGCTCGGACTTTTCCTCGGCTGGATCGTGCTCGGCGAGCAGTGGTTCGAGCTGTGGCGATCACCGGAGCTCGGGGCCGCGGGCGATGCGGCCTTCCGCTACGGGGGTTTTATCGGGGTCATCGCGTTGTTTGTGGCGATCAGGGACCAGCGCCCGGCGTGACGCACATCGGCGTCGCCGAACGCACAGGAAACTCACCGACAAAAGCCAGAATAAAAGGGGTAGAGCGATGAAGATCATCGGAGTGGGTGTTGGACGGACCGGCACGTATTCACTGAAGCTTGCCATCAACCGGCTCGGCCTTGGACCGTGCCATCACATGGAGGAAGTCCTGCACAACATGACGGTCCAGGTTCCGCTGTGGGCGTCCGCCGTGGCGGGCCAGCCGGACTGGTCACGGATTTATGATGGCTACAAAAGCGCCGTGGACTGGCCCACCGCCGGCTTTTTCCGGGAGTTACTGCAGGCATTCCCCGACGCCCGCTTCGTGCTGACGCACCGGGACCCGGAACGATGGGCGGAGAGCTTCGGCTCGACGATCTACAAGCTGATCGCCGGGCAGGACCAGGCCCCCGAGGAAATGCGCTCCTGGCTCGCCATGGCCGGCAATGTCATCAGCAAGACCGGCTTCCCGCCGGGCCTTGACCGGGACGCTCTCGCCCAGGCCTTCGTGGCACACAACTCGGCGGTCAAGGCGACGATACCCGCGGATCAGCTACTGGTCTTTGAGGTCAAGGACGGCTGGGAGCCACTCTGCAAGTTCCTTGATGTCCCGGTCCCCGATGAGGCGTTCCCCCGCACCAATGACCGGGAGGAGTTCTGGGACCGCGTTAACGGCGAGCTTTGACGGGACGCTGGCAGACTGTGGCGCGTTTTGGCTCTGCGAAGGTTTGGATGTAGATGGCGGAGAGAGAGGGATTCGAACCCTCGATGGAGCTATAAACCCCATACTCCCTTAGCAGGGGAGCGCCTTCAGCCACTCGGCCACCTCTCCGCGGACGCGGGGTTTTACCCTTTCGCGGGGCCGCGATGATAGCACCGGCCCGCGCGGTAACGCAAAGGCGTGCTCAGCGTTCGCCCTCTTCGGCGGGCGGCTCGTCGCTGATGCGCTGGTAGATTTCCTCGCGGTGCACGGCAACGTCGCGGGGGGCAGTCACACCGAGGCGCACCTGGTTACCCTTGACCCCGAGCACGGTGATGGTGATGTCGTCGCCGACGATCAGCGACTCGTTGACCTTGCGTGTCAGTATGAGCATGGCTTCCGCCTCGTGTCGTCCCTGAACACCACGCGGCCGGTGCCGCGCCGCTCGTCTTCCCGAACAGTTTTAGCGGGTTTGCGGGGAAAGGCCAAGGCCCCTCTTGCCGCGGCCTCCCCCGGATGCGCTACCGGGATTTTGGCAGCTCATTCCTCGCGGGGTTCCCCGTCGAGGCCGAAGGAGGAGTGCAGGGCCCGCACGGCCAGCTCGAGGAACTTCTCCTCGATGATCACCGAGATCTTGATCTCGGAAGTCGTGATCATCTGGATGTTGATCCCCACCTCGGCCAGCGCTGCGAACATCTGGCTGGCGACCCCGGCGTGGGAGCGCATGCCGACGCCGACCACCGAGACCTTGGCGATGCGGCTGTCGCTGCGCACTTCGCGGGCACCGAGCTCCTTAGCGGTCTCCTTGAGGATGGCCTCGGCACGCGCCAGGTCGCCCCGGCCCACGGTGAACGTGAAATCCGTGCTGTTGTCGTCGGCCACGTTCTGGACGATGACATCCACCTCGATGTTGGCGTCGCCGACGGGGCCGAGGATGCGGTGTGCCACACCGGGCATGTCGGGCACGCCGAGGATCGTCAGCTTGGCCTCGTCGCGGTTGAAGGCGATGCCCGCAATGGTGGGCGTCTCCATCTGGTCGTCCTCCTCAAGGGTGATCAGCGTTCCCGGGCCTTCCTTGAAGCTGTGCAGCACGCGCAGCGGAACCTGGTACTTGCCGGCAAACTCCACGGCGCGGATCTGCAGCACCTTCGAGCCCATGCTGGCCATTTCCAGCATTTCCTCGAAGGTGATGCGGTCGAGGCGCCGGGCGCCGTCCACGACCCGCGGGTCCGTGGTGTAGACGCCGTCGACGTCGGTGTAGATCTGGCACTCATCGGCCTTCAGGGCCGCGGCCAGGGCGACCGCGGTGGTATCGGAGCCGCCGCGGCCGAGGGTGGTGATGTTGCCGTGCTCGTCCACGCCCTGGAAGCCGGCGACGACCACCACGCGGCCGCCCGAGAGGTCCGCCCGGAGCCGGGCATCGTCGATCTCCCGGATGCGGGCCTTGGTGTGCGCATCGTCCGTAAGAATACGCACCTGGTGGCCGGTGTAGGAGCGCGCCGGCAGGCCGCGCTTATGCAGGGCCATGGCCAGCAGCGCGGTCGTGACCTGTTCACCCGTGGCGAGCAGGGCATCGAGTTCACGGGGTACCGGGTGGTCCTGGATCTCGTGGGCGAGGCCGAGCAGCCGGTTGGTCTCGCCGCTCATGGCGGAGACCACGACGACCACGTCGTGGCCGTCGGCGCGGAAGCGGGCGACCTTGTCGGCAACCTGCTCGATGCGCTCGATGGTGCCGACGGAGGTCCCGCCGAACTTCTGGACGATCAGGCTCATGAGGCGGCGACGCGCTCCCCGACCCAGGCGGGGACGTCTTTCAGCGTGCTGTCGAGGGCTTCGACGTCGCTGCCGCCGCCCTGGGCCATGTCGGGCCGGCCGCCGCCCTTGCCGCCGAGGCGGCCGGCGAACTCGCGCATGAGGTCGCCGGCCTTCACCCGGTCGGTGAGATCCGCGGTCACGCCGGCCGCCAGGGCGATCTTGCCGTCGTTGACGGCAGACAGGAGGATCACGGCCGAGCCGAGCTTGTTCTTGCACTGGTCGAGCGTGTCGCGCAGGGATTTCGCATCGGCGCCCTCGACGTTGGCGGCGAGCACCTTCACGCCGTCCACGTCGACGGCGTTGCTGGTAAGGTCACCGCCGGCGGCGCTGGCGAGCTTCTGCTTCAGGCGGGCCACCGTTTTCTCCAGCTCCCGGGCCTCGCTGCGCAGGGCGGCGGCGCGCTCGCCGAGGTTCGCGGGCGTGGCCTTTAGCACCTCGCAGGCCTCGGCGACCGTGGCGTCCACCGCGGCGACAGCCGCCAGCGCGCCCTCGCCGGTCACCGCCTCGATGCGGCGCACCCCGGCAGCCACGCCGCCCTCGGCGACGATGCGGAACAGGCCGATGTCGCCGGTGCGGTCCACGTGGGTGCCGCCGCAGAGTTCCACGGAGAAATCGTCGGCCCCCATGCTGAGCACGCGCACCTCGTCGCCGTATTTCTCGCCGAAGAGGGCCATGGCGCCGGCCGCCATGGCCTCGTCCATGGCCATGTGACGGGTGACCACCGGCGTATTCGCGCGCACCTGGGCGTTGACCAGGTCGCTGATCTCGGCCAGCTCGGCGGCGCTGACCGGCTGGCCGTGGGAGAAGTCGAAGCGCAACCGCTCGGAGTCCACCAGTGAGCCCTTCTGGGTGACGTGCTCACCGAGCACGCGCCGCAGCGCGGCGTGCATCAGGTGCGTTGCCGAGTGGTTCAGGCGCGTGCGCTGGCGCACCGCGCGATCGACGGTGGCCGCGAGTTCACTGCCCTCGCGCACCTCGCCCTCGAGGACGCGCACGTGGTGCAGGTGGTGCTTGCCGGCCTTGGTGGTATCAGTGACCTCGAGGCGCACGCCCTCCCCCGCGAGGTAGCCGGTGTCGCCTACCTGGCCGCCGGACTCGGCATAGAACGGGGTGGCATCGAGCACGAGAACGCCGCTCTCGTCGGTGCCAAGAGCGCTCGCCGGCTCGCCGTCGCGCAGCAGCGCCAGGACCCGGCCCTCGCCGCTGAGGCTCTCGTAGCCGGTGAAGGTCGTCTCGCCGTCGAGCTTCAGCGTCGCGTTGTAGTCGACCTTGAAGCTGCCGCCCTCCTTGGAACGCTCGCGCTGCGCGGCCATGGCGCGCTCGTAGCCGGCGAGGTCCAGGGTGAGGCCGCGCTCGCGGGCGATGTCATTGGTGAGGTCCGTGGGGAAGCCGTAGGTGTCGTAGAGCTTGAACACGACCTCACCGGGAATTTCCGTGCCCTCGAGGCCTTCCAGGGCCTCCTCGAGGATCGCCATGCCGTGATCCAGGGTCTTGGCGAACTGCTCCTCCTCGGCCAGCAGCGCGCGCTCGATGGCGGACTGCTGCCTGGCGAGCTCGGGATAGGCCTCGCCCATCTGCGCCACCAGCGGCGCGACCAGGCGGTGGAAGAAGGGCTCGCTCGCGCCCAGCTTGTTACCGTGGCGGATCGCCCGACGCAGGATACGGCGCAGCACGTAGCCCCGGCCCTCGTTCCCCGGCAGCACGCCGTCGGCGACCAGGAAGGCGCAGGAGCGGATGTGGTCGGCGATCACGCGCAGCGAGGAGGCGCTGCGGTCCGCCACGCCGATGACTTCCGCCGCAGCGTCGATCAGCGCCTGGAACAGGTCGATCTCGTAGTTGCTGTGCACGCCCTGGAGCACCGCGGCGATGCGCTCGAGGCCCATGCCCGTATCCACGGACGGCTTGGGCAGCGGCGCCATCTCGCCGGAGGCGTCGCGGTTGTACTGCATGAACACGAGGTTCCAGATCTCGATGTAGCGGTCGAGGTCGTCGTCCTCGCTGCCGGGCGGCCCGCCGGGGACCTCCGGACCGTGGTCGTAGAACACCTCGGAGCAGGGGCCGCAGGGCCCCGTGTCACCCATCTGCCAGAAATTGTCCTCGTCGAGGCGGGACAGGCGCTCGGCCGGGAAACCGATCTCGTCGGTCCAGATCTTCGCCGCCTCATCATCGCTCACGTGCACGGTGACCCACAGCCGCTCCGGCGGCAGGCCGAGGTTCTCCGTGAGGAACGTCCAGGCAAAGCGGATTGCCTCGCGCTTGAAGTAGTCGCCGAAGCTGAAGTTACCCAGCATCTCGAAGAAGGTGTGGTGCCGGGCCGTGTAGCCGACGTTCTCGAGGTCGTTGTGCTTGCCGCCGGCGCGCACGCAGCGCTGGCTGGACGCCGCCCGGGTGTAGGGGCGCGGGTCGGTGCCGAGGAAGGTGTCCTTGAACTGGTTCATCCCGGCGTTGGTGAACAGCAGCGTCGGGTCGTTGGCAGGCACGAGGGAACTGCTGGGCACGCGGGTATGCCCGTGCTCCTCGAAGAAGGCCAGGAAGGCCTCGCGAATCTCTCCGGTTTTCATAGGTGCTCTCGGTGCAAGCGGCGGTGCGCTCAGCCGACCATGCGGCCCTCGGTGAAGCTGCGCCCCGCGATGATGTGCAGGTGGAGGTGGAAGACGGTCTGCCCGGCGCCCTCCCCGTTGTTGACGATGAGCCGGAAGGCGTCGGCCACGCCGAGCTGGCGGGCAACCTTGCCGGCCGCGAGCATCAGCTGGCCCAGCAGTTCACCGTCCTCCTCGCCGGCGTCCGCGAGCTTCGCGATCGCCTTGCGGGGAATCACCAGCACGTGCACCGGGGCCTGCGGGTTGATGTCGTGGATGGCAACGCAGTGCTCGTCCTCGTAGATGAACTCCGCGGGGATCTCACCGGCAACGATCTTGCCGAAGATGGTGTCACTCATGCGCTAGCCCAGTTTCTCGTCGGCGGTGAGCTGGCGGGCCTCGCTCTCGAGCATGACCGGAATACCGTCACGCACGGGGTAGGCGAGCCCGCTGGCGCGGCACACCAGCTCGTCGTTTTCCTCGTCGTAGTGAAGCGGCGCCTTGCTCACGGGGCAGACCAGGATGCTGAGTAGCTTCTTGTCGAGCACGGGTATCTGCGCCTCCGCCGGCCGCTGCGTTGAACGGCGCATTATACGGACTTTTTCGGGGCGTGTTCAGGGCCCGGCGAGGCCTCCACCGGGGTCAGGGCATGGGCGGAACGAGGCGCTGCGGGTCGATGCGCCGGCCGCGGAAACTCATGCGCCAGTCGAGGTGCGGGCCCGTGGCCCGGCCACTCGCACCGACCGCACCGATCACCTCGCCGCGGCGAATCTCGTCGCCCACGGCGACCCCCACCTCGCTCAGGTGCAGGAAGGACGAGGACAGGCCGTAGCCGTGGTCCAGGATGATGGTGCCGCCGGAATAGAACAGGTCCGGCTCGGCCAGGGTGACGAGGCCGTCAGCCGGGGCATGGACCGGCGTGCCGGCCGGGGCCGCCACGTCGACGCCGTAATGCGGCGTACCCGGCGTGCCGTTGTAGACACGCTGGCTGCCGTAAACGCCGGAGATCGGCCCGCTGGCCGGCCAGGCGAAGGCGCCGGCCACCTGCCGCAGCCAGTCCGGCTGCTCGATCCGCCGTCCCTTGGCGGCCACGACCAGGGCCCGCTCCCGCCGGATGCGCTCGAGCTGCTCCGGCGGCGGCGTGACGGTGCGCTGGGGCACGCCGTCGACACGCTGGATACGGTACTCCCGGGTGGCAACCGCCAGGGTCGCCGCGCAGGGTTCGGGGCCCTCGACCACCAGCTGGGCCGTCGCCGCGGCGTCGCGGCCGAAGCCGGCCAGGTACCAGCCGTCGGGCAGCACCGGCAGCGCTTCGCCGTCGAGCATCACGGTGCTGCCCGGCGGCACCCGGCCCCAGAGCAGCCCCCCCTGCACGGCCTCGCCCCCGAGCGGTTCACAACCGGCTGCGCGCGCTTCCGCGGCGGCATGGAGCAGCGGCAACGCGAGCAGCGCGGCAAGCAATCCCCGGGGCATGGCTTTCTCCTTGATGGCGTTGGCGTCTTTCTAGCAATCGGCCGGGCTGGCGTCCACCCCGCGCTCCCCGGCGGACCGTGCAGCTGCTAGCATGCGCCCCCATGGCCCGCTATCGCCCACCCCGCCGCCGCGGCACCCCGCTGATCACGCCTGCCGGCGAGGCCGCGCTGCGCGCGGAACTGGCGCGGCTGTGGAAAGAGGAGCGGCCGCAGGTCACGCAGGCCGTGCACGAAGCCGCCAAGAACGGCGACCGCTCGGAAAACGGCGACTACATCTACGGCAAGCGCCGGCTGCGGGAGATCGACAGCCGGGTGCGGTTCCTGAACAAGCGCCTGGAGGAACTGACGGTGGTGGATCAGGCCCCTTCCGACCCCGCGAAGATCTACTTCGGGGCCTGGGTGACGCTGGAGGACGAGGCCGGTGAGGAGAGCACCTGGCGCATCGTCGGCCCGGACGAGTTCGACCTCGCCCGCCGCGCCATCTCCATCGACGCGCCCATGGCCCGCGCCCTGCTGGGCCGCCGGGTCGACGACGAGGTCGTGGTGCAGGCACCCGGCGGCGAGCAGCACTTCCGGGTGACGGCCATCAGCTACCGGGACGAGGAACCGTAACCCGGGCACTGCGCTCCAGCGCCCGGGGCTTCAGCGGCGGCTGGTCAAAAGGCCCACTGCACGCCGACGGAAGCGGTCCGCGGCTTGTTCGGGCGGGCGCCGTCCGGCTGCCGTGAGACGATGGCCTGATCGTCGAGAAGGTTCTCTAATTTCAGGAAGACCACCGCGTCATCGCTCAGCGCATAGCGGCTGATGACGTCGACGACCCAAAGGTCCTCGGTCGTGGAGAAGGGGTTCGCCGCGCGGTTGCAGCCGATATCCACGCACATCTCGTCGATGTACTTGATGACCGCGTAGTTGTCCCAGCCCAGGGTCGACTCCAGGCCGGCACGGAGGCTGAAAACGTTCTCCGGGATCGACGCCAGCCGGTCACCATCGACCACCCCGCTCGCGGGGTTGTCGCCGTTGCTCTCGGCTTCCGTGTAGGTGTACATGACATCCACGGGCACGGTCAGGCCGGCGAGGTCGAAGGTTCCGCCAAGCTGGAATTCGAGACCGGAGATCTCCGCTTCGCCGGTCACGAAGGAACCTGCCGTGGCCCCGTTGCTGCACGGGTCCGCGTTGGAGCAGTTCTCGCTCTTGTTCTCGAAGTCACTGTAGAAGGCAACGGCTTCGATGAATACACCGCCGCTGTAGCGGAAGCCGGCTTCGTAGTTGATGCTCGTTTCCGGCTCTTCGCTGGCAACGGCGCCGCCGCCGAGCGGCGAGAACCCGCGGTGCACGCCACCGAGCACCTGCCAGTTGGCGCCGAGGTCGTAGGTAAAGGACACGCCCGGCAGCCACTCGTTCGACTCGTTGCTGCGCACGCTCGGCGCCTCGAGGCGATCCGGATCAGAAAACTGTTCCCGGCGGGACTCCACATCCTCGTAGCGCAGGGCGAGGTTGAGCACCAAAGCATCGGTGACCTGCCAGCGATCCACGGCCCAGAAGGTCATCGCCTCCGCCTTCTCGTAGCGGTTGTCGCCGCCCGTCGGCAGCACCGTGCTGCGGTAGATCAGCTCGCCGTCGACCTGGTCATAGAGATCCACCGGCTGGTAGCGCTCCATGTCGTCCTGGTGCAGGCGGCCGCCGACAGCCAGCTGGTGCGCGCCGAAGGCAAGATCCAGGTTCAGATCGATGCCCTCGGAGATGTACTCCCGGGCGTTGTTCTTGTAGCGCAGGCCCGTGGCATCCACGGTGCCGTCGAGGATGCCCTGGGCGGTTGCATCGCCGTTATTGGCGGCGCTCACCAGGCTGCCGCCACCGTCCAGCTTGAACCAGTTGCGCTCGAAATCGTTGCGGTAGGCGATGGCCGTCAGCTCGACCCCGTCCGTCAGCGTCAGCCGGTAGGTGGCACTCAGGCCGGTATGCTCGTTGTCCATTTCATCGATGGCGGAAACGCCGTAGCGCCGGTTCTCGTCCGCGGCGAAATCCGCGTCCGTCAGGCCCAGGTAGGTCTCGTCGGACAATTCCTCGGAGTACTGGGCCTTGAGCAGCAGGCTCTGACGCTCCCCCTCCCAGCCCAGCTTCGCCAGGTAGTCCTGGATCTCGTAGCCGGAATCACGACCGCCGCCGTCGATGTCCTTGAAGCCATCGCTGCGCCGTTGTGCCGTCTCGAGGAGAAAGCCGAAGTCACCGCTTCGGCCGCCGATATTGGCAAGGAGGTCGGCCTCGCTGTTCTGGCCGTAGCGCAGGTTGACGTTGCCACCGAGTTCCTGCGGGATCGGCGTGGTGACCATGTTGATGACACCACCGGTCGTCTGCGGACCGTAGCGCAGGAGCGGGGCGCCCTTGATGACTTCAATGCTGTGCATGCGCAGCGCCGTGGGAAAATAGTAGGCCGCAGGGTTGGAGTACGGCGCCGGGGCGATCATCACGCCGTCCTCCATGAGCGTGACCTTGGACGCCCGCTCGGAGGTAGCGCCCCGGATGCCGATGTTCGGCCGCAGACCGTAGCCATCCTCCTCGCGGATGTAGAGCCCGGGCACGGTCTTCAGGAGCTGGTTGATATCGTTGGCGAACTCGATACGCACCTGTTCGTTATCGACGAGATTTCCCGTACCCGGCAACTCGCGCACCGCCTCGCGGGAGCCCACGATCGTGACTTCTTCCAGTTCGCCAGAAAGTGCGTCCGCGCCCTGCGGAAGCGCGAGCACGGCGGCGAGCGCCGCCGCCAGGGTAGATTGCTTCACTTTACCGTTCCCTCGAAATGTGTCTCTGATTCTTGTCCTGGCGAACGCCGCCAGCCGTCGCGGAACAGTACTGATAATAATTCGCAATTACAATAGAAAAAATGGCTATTCAGGGTGCGGGCAACGCAGCCGCCGCGTTGTCGCTCCCGGGGGCTGCTGCTACCATTCTGCCCCTTTTCGGGGCCCCCGGGCCCCGGCCTTTTCCTGACCGGGAGCCTCCATGAACGACACCACCCTGGCCCAGCTCGAAGACCGCGACGCCTTCCTCCGCCGCCACATCGGCCCCACGGAAGCGGAGCAGGCCGAGATGGCCCGGGCGATCGGCTACGACAGCCTGGACGCCCTCATCGACGCCACGGTGCCGGGCAGCATCCGCCGCCGGCGCGCCATGGCGCTGGCGGAGCCGGATACGGAGGAAGCGGTACTCGCCCGCCTGCGCAGGCTCGCCGAGCGCAACCAGGTGCTGCGCTCGTACATCGGCATGGGCTACCACGACACCTACACGCCCGCGGTCATCCAGCGCAACGTGCTGGAGAACCCGGGCTGGTACACGGCCTACACGCCCTACCAGCCGGAAATCTCACAGGGCCGCCTTGAGGCGCTGCTCAATTTTCAGACGATGGTCACCGATCTCACCGGAATGGAAATCGCTAACGCATCCCTGCTCGATGAAGCAACCGCAGCGGCCGAGGCGATGACAATGGCGCGTCGAGTAG